>PBMX01000001.1 GCA_002722935.1 Phycisphaerae bacterium
GTCTGGCTGGCCTACTGGCTCTTCCCGATTCCCAACCAGATGGACATGTGGCCCCAGTTCCGTTCGCCGCTGCTCTGGGACGTCTTCGCGGTCGGTACCTACTTCACGGTCTCCCTGGTCTTCTGGTACATCGGGATGGTTCCGGACCTCGCGACGCTGCGTGATCGGGCCAACACCAAGGTGAAGGCCATCGCCTACGGCATCTTCGCGCTGGGCTGGCGCGGAAGCATGCGGCACTGGCATCGCTACGAGCGAGCCTACCTGCTGCTTGCGGCACTCGCGACGCCCCTGGTGCTCTCGGTCCACTCCGTCGTGTCCTTCGACTTCGCCGTCTCGCAGCTTCCCGGCTGGCATACCACGATCTTCCCGCCGTACTTCGTCGCGGGTGCCATCTTCTCTGGCTTTGCGATGGTGCTGACCCTCGCGATTCCGGCTCGCGAGTTGTGGGGCCTGAAGAACTTCATCACCATGCGTCACCTCGAGAACATGAACAAGATCATTCTCGTGACCGGCACCATGGTCGGGTACGCCTACGGCACGGAGTTCTTCATCGCCTGGTACTCGGGCGAGCTCTACGAGAAGTTCGCCTTCGTGAACAGGGCCTTCGGCCAGTACGCGTGGGCATACTGGATCATGGTCTCCTGCAACGTCGCGGTCCCGCAGCTCTTCTGGTTCAAGAAGGCACGCACGAGCATCTGGATCATGTTCATCGTGTCGCTCCTGGTGAACGTCGGCATGTGGTTCGAACGCTTCGTGATCGTCGTGACCTCGCTCGCGCAGGACTTCCTCCCGAGCAGCTGGGGCTACTTCACGCCCACGTGGGTCGACGTCTGCACCTTCATCGGGTCCTTCGGACTCTTCATGACGCTCTTCCTTCTGTTCATCCGCTACCTCCCCGTGCTCGCCATCGCCGAGATCAAGGGCGTGATGCCCGCGGCCGATCCCCATGCCGAGCACCATGAGCCGGTCGATACGCTCGGCCAGGAGGTGCAGGAATGAGCCACCAGACACCTGAACGAGCCTGGGGCTATGCCGCAGAGTTCACCACGCCCGCAGCCATCACCGCCGCGGCGAAGAAGGTGGCCGGTGCAGGCTACCGCTGGTGGGATTGCCATACGCCATTCCCGGTCCACGGCCTGGATACGGCCATGGGGGTGAAGCCCACCATCCTGCCGATCATCGTATTCTTCGGTGGTCTCACGGGAACGATGCTCGCCATCTTCCTGCAGGTCTTCACCAACTCGCTGCAGGTCGACCTCTGGGCGATCGTCCCGGTGATCGGCTACCAGTTCGAGGTCTCCGGCAAGCCGCTGATCTCCGGTCCGGCGTTCATCCCGGTCCTGTTCGAACTGACCGTGCTGCTTTCGGCACTGACCACGGTGGGGGCCATGCTCCTGCTCAACGGTCTGCCGATGTTCTATCACCCCGTTCTGAAATCACCGAAGCTCGCCCGGATCACGGACGATCGCTTCTTCCTGGTCATCGAGTCACGCGATCCTGAGTTCGCCGACGAGAAGACGCGTGCCTTCCTTGAATCACTCGACCCGGTCTCGGTCGTAGAGCTGGAGTCCTGACCCGTGCTGCCTGAGAAGCTCAAGACGATGCTGTCCGACCTGCCCCCGGGGTTCATGTACCTCGTGGTCCTGGCGACCAGTCTTGCGCTCGTGCCACCCGTCCTGATTCTTCGCGCCCGGGCGGTCCCGAGCGAGCATCGTCGCATCCACCTCATCCAGAACATGGACAACCAGCCCAAGTTCTTCGATCAGCAGGAGAACCTGCTCTTCAGGGATACGCGGTCCATGCGGCCTCGTGTTCCGGGAACGGTCTCCCGCTCGCAGATGATCGGCGACACCCACTACTTCCTCGGGACGGTCGACGGTGAGTTCGCGACGACCTTTCCGTCACAGGTCGAGGTCGACGAGGCGCTGCTTGAGCGAGGTCGCATCTCCTTCGAGATCTACTGCCTGCCATGCCATGGCGTGCAGGGCAAGGGCGACGGGATCATCCATCATCGAGCCATGGTACTTCTGAACGCCGGCACGAACGGAACGACCTGGGTGCAGCCCAAGAGCCTCCACGAGGAAGCCATCCAGGACTACCCGCTGGGCCAGATCTACTGGACCATCACCAACGGGGTCCGGAACATGGCCGGCTACAAGTCGCAGATCAGGGTCGAGGATCGCTGGGCGATCGTCGCATGGGTCGAGGCACTCCAGCTCTCGCAGGATGCTTCCCCCGATGACGTGCCGGGCGCCGAGTCGCTTCCGACGATCAACAACGTGATTCCAGGTGATGACATGGACGAGGAGGGCGACTCGTGAAGCGAATCGATCTCTCCAACGATGTCCTGAACCTGGGCGCCTTCGGTGGCAGGCTCTTCGTCGGGTCCGGCGTCCTTGGGCTGGTACTTCTGGCCGTCGCGTGGGGACTCGGTGGCTCCGGGTCGCAGGACGCGTTCATGAAGAGCTGGCTCTTCGCCTTCCTGGTCGCCGTGGCGGTCTCGCTCGGAGCCTTGTTCTTCGTCATGCTGCAGCACCTCGTGAAGGCCGGCTGGTCGGTCACGGTTCGCCGCCTCGCCGAGGGCATCGCCGCCAACCTCTCCTGGGTCTGGATCCTGTTCATCCCGATCGCCTGGTACGTCTACTCGGGCAACGGTGGAGGACTCTTCCCATGGGCCGACGCCGACGCCGTCGCACATGACCACCTGCTTCATGAGAAGGCGCCGTATCTCAACACGGGCTTCTGGTTGATCCGTGCCTTCGTATTCTTCATCGTCTGGGCCCTCCTTGCGAGGTTCTACTTCGGCCAGTCAAGGAGCCAGGATGCCACTGGTGATGTGTCGTGCACGAACCGCATGCAACGCTTTGCGCCGGTGGCCATGATCCTCTACGCGATCACGCAGACGTTCGCGTCCTACGACTGGCTCATGTCGCTTCAGCCCAAGTGGTTCAGCACCATGTTCGGCGTCTACTTCTTCGCCATGTGCCTCACGGGCTTCTTCTCATGCCTGATCGTCCTCATCTGGTTCCTGCAGCGATCCGGCCGGATGGTCGAGGCCATCACCCGTGAGCACGTGCACGACCTGGGCAAACTGCTCTTCGCCTTCGGCGTCGTCTTCTGGGCCTACATCGCCTACAGCCAGTACATGCTGATCTGGTACGCCAATCTTCCGATCGAGACGTCGTGGTTCTTCCCGCGACACCTGGGTGAGTGGTACTGGGTCTCGATCATTCTCATCTGGGGTCATTTCCTGCTGCCCTTCGTGCTCCTCGTATCACGATGGACCAAGCGCTGGCAGGGGCCGATGGTGCTGATCGCGGCCTGGATGATCTGCATCTTCCTGATCGACGTCTACTGGGTCGTCATGCCCGTCGTACCCGAAGCCGCCATCGCCGCTGCGACCAGCTACGACCAGCTTGCCGCCGACGTCGACAGCGGAGCCGTCTCGATCGGCTGGTCCCTGAATGCAGTCGACTTCCTCCTTCCCGTCGGCATGCTTTCGCTGCTGCTCTCTGGAACCATGTTCAACCTGCGCAGGTGCAGCCTCGTGCCGGTTTCCGATCCCCGTCTCGACGAATCACTGGCCTTTGAAAACTATTGATCCAAACACCATGACGCACGGCGAATACAACCCGAACTTCGACCACCTTCCCGGCAACACCGAGGATCCTCGGAACACGCCGATGTGGATGCTGACCGTCATCTCCACGGTGCTCTTCATCGTCACTGTCCTGGGGGTCGCGGCGATGTACTACGGGGCCGTGTACAGGGAAACGGAAGGGAAGCTGATCTCGGTCCGGAGCCAGGCTGCGCAGGTCATGCGTGAAGCCCAGGCCATGGAGGCCGAGGTCGAGCCGCACTGGGAAACATGGACGGATGCCGACGGGGAACTCGTCGGGGAGAAAACGCTGAAGATTCCAGTGGAGGATGCGGCGAAGATCATCATTGAACGCTACGGTTCGGGGACCAACTGACCACGCCATGATTCAACTCCTGTTCTCAACACGACTTCCAATCCTGTGCATGCTGCTGGCATGCGCATCGGTGGCCGTTGGACAGACCACGGTCATGCCGGGGCAGGCTGCGCCCGAGATGGAGGGTGTCGGCATCGATCAGAAACTCGATGCACTGGTTCCCCGGGACCTGCAGTTCATGGACGTCGACGGCGAACGCGTGTCGATGGGGGACTTCTTCGACAGGGAGAAGCCCGTCATCCTGACCATCAACTACTACCGCTGCCCGATGCTCTGCAGCCTGACCCTCAACGGCATGGTCGACGGACTCAAGGAACTGGACTGGTCCATCGGCGAGGAGTTCGATGTCGTCACCGTCAGCGTCAATCCGGACGAGGGGCCCGAGATCGCCTCGCGGAAGAAGAAGGCCTATGTCGCCCAGTACGGTCGTGAAACGGCCGAGACCGGCTGGTTCTTCCTGACAAGTCCGGATGAAGACCAGGTCAAGCAACTGGCCGAGGCGGTCGGCTTCGGCTACAGGTACGACGAGGTGTCCGGCGAGTACGCGCACACCTCGAGCATCATCTTCCTGACGCCCGATGGTCGCATCTCGAAGTACATGAATGACGTCGTGTTCCAGCCCAGGGATCTTCGACTGGCGATCGTCGAGTCGTCCGAGGGACGCATCGGTTCCGCCATCGACACCCTGCTTCTGTTCAACTGCTTCCAGTGGGATCCGGAGCGAAACAGCTATGTCGCCTCGGCCTGGAAGATCATGCGGCTCGGAGGCGTTCTGACGATCGTCCTCGTGGCCATGGGACTCGTCGTGCTCGGCTTCCGGAGTTCGCGAGGAGACGGGTCCGGCCCCGGGCAGGTCGGCGGCAGTGCCGTTGCGGCGGGAGGCCCGGTCTCATGATGTCGAAGCTGCTCTCCATCTTCCCAGCCGCACATGGCGATGCGACGGGCCCGACCTTCTGGATGCCCGAGGCAGCGTCCTCGGTCGCCGGCGATGTCGACTGGATTCTCGAGTTCATCAACGTGATCTCGTACATCTTCTTCGTCATCATCGTCTTCGCGCTGCTCTACCTTGCGATCAAGTATCGGCGCGACCCCGAGCGGAAACAGATTTCCGGCGAAGGCCCGACCCATGGACTCGCTCTGGAACTGACATGGACGATCATTCCGACCCTGCTGGTCGTGGTCATCTTCTGGGTGGGCATGGTCGGCTACATCGACCTGCGTGAATCACCTGATGATTCCTACGAGGTCAGTGTCGCAGCCCAGAAATGGTCCTGGACATTCACGCATCCCGACTACGCGGTAACCGAGGGTGGCGAGCTCACCGTTCCGCTCGGCAGGCCCGTCAGGCTCGTGATGACATCGGCCGACGTTCTCCACAGCCTGTTCGTGCCGGCCTTCCGTGTGAAGCAGGACATCGTTCCCGGGCGGTATTCGACGCTCTGGTTCGAGGCCACCAAGCCCGGCAGCTACCAGTTGTACTGCGCCGAGTACTGCGGCAGGGATCACTCGACGATGCTGGCGACGGTCCACGTGCTTCCGGAGGAGGAGTTCCAGGCCACGATGGGCAAGCTGGCACGCGAGTACGAGGACCTGCCGGATGCGGACCTGCCTCGCTACGCGCTGACCCGCCTCTACAACCGGTGCTCCTCATGCCATTCGCTCGACGGATCGACGGGCACCGGACCGTCCTTCCAGGGACTCTGGGAACGCTCGACGTCCGGCAGCACCGTCTTCACGGACGGCACGACGCTGAAGGACTACATGGGCAGCGGCGGCGAGTACCAGATGCCGGAGAACTACATCAGGGACTCCATCCTGAATCCCGGCAAGAACCTCGTCGAGAACTACACGAACGTGATGCCCAACAACTTCGCATCGCAGTTGAAACCAAGGCAGGTCGAGGCCCTCGTGCTGATGATGAAGCACTTCGACGAGTTGGTCGATGAAGAGGGGAACATCATCGAGCCGCCTGCGGCCGAGGAATCCGAGGCATCGACGGGGGATGGTGGTTGACATGACGACACTCGATACGGGACAGATGCAGAAACCCGACCTCGCGCCCCGCGACAACTACCTCACGCATACGCGTGGAGCATGGTCGTGGCTGTTCACGCTCGATCACAAGCGCATCGGCATCATGTACCTCACATGCGTGCTGTCGGCCTTCTTCGTCGCCGGTGTCTTCGCCCTGCTCGTGCGAACGCAGCTGCTGACGCCCGAAGGCACGATCATGAGCCAGGACGACTACAACCAGGCATTCACCCTCCACGGGGCGATCATGGTCTTCCTGGTGATCATTCCCAGCATTCCCGCAGCACTGGGCAACTTCGTCCTGCCCATCATGCTCGGGGCCAAGGACGTGGCCTTCCCGCGGCTGAACCTGTTCAGTTTCTGGCTCTGGGTTGCCGGGGCGCTCTTCTTCGTCCTGGCCCTGGTGACGGGCGGCCTCGACACGGGCTGGACCTTCTATACCCCGTACAGCACCGACCCCAACTCGGCCATGGGCGGCATGATCCCCGCCGTGACCGGAGCCTTCATCCTGGGGTTCTCCTCGATCTTCACCGGGATGAACTTCATCGTGACGATCCATCGTCTCAGGCCGCCGGGGATGACCTGGTTCAGGATGCCCCTCTTCCTCTGGGGCATCTACGCGACGGCGATCCTGCAGGTCATGGCGACGCCCGTCCTGGGCATCACCCTCGCCCTTCTCGCCGTCGAGCGGGCCTTCGGCATCGGCATCTTCAACCCGGCCCTCGGGGGTGACCCCGTCCTCTACCAGCACTTCTTCTGGTTCTACTCGCACCCGGCGGTCTACATCATGATCCTTCCGGGCATGGCGATCATCTCCGATCTCATCGCCGTCCATTCCCACCGTCACATCTTCGGCTACAAGTTCATCGCGTACAGCTCGATCGCGATCGCCCTGTTCAGCTTCCTCGTGTGGGGCCACCACATGTTCACCTCGGGCCAGTCACCGCTGGTCAACGTGATCTTCTCGGCCATCACCTTCTCCGTCGCCATTCCCTCGGCCATCAAGGTCTTCAACTGGCTTGCGACGATGTACAAGGGATCGATCAGTTGGAACACGCCCATGCTCTACGCCATGGGCTTCATCTTCATCTTCACCATCGGCGGCTTGACGGGACTTCACCTCGGCACGCTCGCCACGGACGTGCACCTGCATGACACGTACTTCGTGGTGGCCCACTTCCACTACGTGATGATGGGTTCAGCGCTCGTCGCCATGATCGGCGGACTTCACCACTGGTGGCCGAAGATCACCGGCCGCATGTACAACGAGAACTGGGGACGGTTCGGCTTCGCCCTGGTGTTCATCGGGTTCAACGTGACCTTCTTCACCCAGTTCATGCTCGGCAGCCAGGGAATGCCCCGTCGCTACGCGACCTACCCGGCCGACGCGGGCTTCCAGATCTACCACGTCATCTCGTCGATCGGCTCCTACATACTGGCCGTCGGCTTCTTCGTGACGGCGGGGTACCTGTTGCAGTCGATGTTCGGAGGCAGGCGTGCCCCGGCGAACCCCTGGGGCGGTCGAAGCCTGGAATGGCAGTGCAGTTCTCCGCCGCCACATGACAACTTCTCCGAGACGCCCACCGTGGGCGACTGCTACGACTTCTCCGTCCTTGAATGGAGCGACGAGGAGCAGGGCTACGTCTGGAGATCGGACATTCCGCACCCGGGCGAGGAGGAACCAGCGGGCCACTGAGTCCCTTTGGAGCGACGAACCGTGTCTCAACTCGAGATCCAACCCGATTCACATGGTGCCGAGCACGGGCATGGTCATGATCATGACCATCCGCCGCATCTTGGTCACCACTGGGAGAACTCCAAGCAGCAGTTCGAGGCGGGGAAACTGGGCATGTGGCTCTTCCTTGCCACGGAGGTCCTGCTCTTCGGTGGGCTCTTCGTCGGTTACTCGGTCTGGCGTGCGAATCATCCCGAGATCTTCCAGTATGGAAGCCAGTACCTCGACACCTTCTGGGGTGCCTTGAACACCTGTGTCCTGCTGATCAGTTCCATGACCATGGCCATGGCCGTTACCTTCGCGGCACGAGGCAACAACCGGGGGATCATCATCTGCCTTGTGCTTACCCTGATGGGTGCCGCCGGCTTCATGGTGATCAAGTACATCGAGTACACCCACAAGTTCCACGAGGGACTTCTGCCCGGCATGGCGTTCTATGAAGAACCCAACGCCTCGCATCTCTGGCTGCCTCTGGAGCAGGAGCATGACCAGGAGATGGCCCATGCACGCCTGGAGACGGAGGCTCACAATGCGGCCTTCGCCCGTGAGACGGCCGCCCGCGACGAGATGCCGCTGCCACCCCCGACGGCCGAGCCCTCGGTGGTACCCGCTGCAGGAACCGGACCCGACGGGTTGACGACGAATGAACTGGCCCTCGAGACCGCCGAGTTCGCGACCTTCCTCCCACCGGCGGTCATGGACAATCTCGAGAATCAGGGGCCGGAACTGGACTTCGCCGAGCACCATGAGCCGGGCGAGGAACCGCATCTCCCGCACCCGTTGCAGGATCCGGATCGTCCACCCAACGCGCAGAAGTTCTTCACCATCTACTTCCTGATGACGGGCCTCCACGGCATCCACGTGGTGATCGGCGGCCTGGTCATCCTGTGGTTGCTGATGCTGACCATTCGTGGGCGCTTCAGCAGCGGCTACTACACGCCCATCGACCTGGGAGGGCTGTACTGGCACATTGTTGATGTCATCTGGATCTTCCTGTTCCCGCTGTTCTACCTGATATGAGGATGTCGCCGTGAGCGGACATGATGGACATGACACTGGAGGGCACGCCGTATCGCACAAGATGTTGATCGGCACCTGTCTTGCGCTGCTTTTCCTGACGGTCGTGACGGTATGGGCCTCGAAGCTCGACTTCAATGAACTGCAGTTGCCCGAGTTGAACATCATCATTGCGGTCGCGATCGCGGTCGTGAAGGTGTCCATCGTGGGGTTGATCTTCATGCACCTGCGATGGGACCGGCAGTTCACCGGATTCATCTTCGTGGGGTCGTTCATCCTCGTGGGCCTGTTCATCTCCTTTGCGATGATGGACACCAAGGAATACCAGCCCGAGGTCGACCAGGCGAACTCCGCAGAGGTGCAGCAGAAACTCGACGAGTTGCCTGCCATGCCACCGAAGGAACACTGACTCGTCGGTCGGTCATGAACCGAAACGTATTCGCCACTCCCGAGGAACGGGCGAGGGCCAATCGACAGGGCCTCTGGCTCATCCTGTCCGCCGTGGGGATTCTCTTCGGGGCGGCCATCCTGGTCGTCCTCAGCATCCGCATGCAGGCGATCGGTTGGCCACGAAACCTGCCGCCGTTGCCGGCCACGCTCTGGGTGAGCACGGGCGTGCTTCTCGGCTCAGGGCTCGCGATGCAATGGGCGGTGATCGCGTCACGCTGCAGGCAGATGGGTGAACTGAAACTCAGCCTGCTTGTTGCGCTGGTGCTTGCGTTGTGCTTCCTGGTGCTCCAGGCATTCGCTTGGTTCCAGTGGACCGATGCCGTCGCCGAGGCGGGGGCGCTCCAGGAGGAACATCGCCTCGCCGAGACGGGCTTCCTGCTGCTCACCGGNCTGCATGCTGCTCACATCATCGGGGGNCTGGTCCCGCTGGGCCTCGTGGNCTGGGCGGNCNTCNTTCGANCCCTTGTTCCCGCTTCGCTCCAGGGCACCACGATCTACTGGCATTTNCTCAGCGTGGCCTGGATCTGCCTGGTGNTCTTCATGGTNCTGGTGCTCTGACGAGAATGACTCTTCATGCAATTGACCCCCGCAGTCGCCAGGGGAGTGGCGACCGCGAGGGTCAGGGGGAGAGGAGAGATTGCCGGGCATCGGCATGAGAGAGGGCGCCTGGTGCCCGCCCCGGTTGTGCGACCAGGGAGAAGAGAAGACGGCGGATGCAGGCCTGCCCTCAAGGCAACCCTCATGGGGTGCGTTGAACAGAAGCCACACGTCCGCTGTGCAGGGACATTGAACACCACTGCAAGAGGGTTTCCTGGACTTCTTACTTCATTTCTGAACTGGGCTTTTTGGCAAAACTGCTGCCAAAAGGCAGCGGGGTTTCAAGCCTGCTTGGACTGTCACTGGGGGTGTTCCAGGCCCTTGGAGGCTCTCAGTGGAGTTCGACGTCGGGCTCGAGTGCATTGATCGAGAACCACAGGCCATGCCTCGTGTCTACCAGTTGACCTGAAGCGGCGTCTCGAACCTCGATGGTGTCCGGATCACGGCCGATCCTGAAGACGTATCCATTCTCCTGGACGATTCCATCCTCGGCCCGGGACTGGAGATCGCTCCAAGCCCATCCGTGGATTCCATCATCCGTTTCAAGCAGGGTCATCCAGGCCTTCGGCCCTGGGCCTGTTCCGGGAGCCAGGTCGGGGAAGAGCAGGGTGTCATTGACATAGTAGGTTGATGGATTCGATTTCTTGTACCGCTTCTTCAGGTCGGGGTCCGGGGCGATGACGGTCGAATCCGGGTGCAACTGCTTCCAGTTCGACCAGGTCGTCAGGAGATGGGGCCGAGTTTCAATCGGGTCACCCGCCTCGGGGCCGGTGATGGTGCGTGCCAGGAACTGCGAGTGCAGCGCCTCGCCACCCCTGTCATCGGGATTGCGTACATAGAGAAGCGTATTGCCTCCTCCGACGAGTCCGCTGATGCCGTATCGACTCTCGGCCGTATCTCGAACCAGGACACGAGCGACGGCCGTCGGCCAGTGCCAGCTGACGAGGATGGGCAGGCCGCCCAGTTCATCATGCACCAGTTCATGTACATGCAGCACGGACATCGGGTACGCCCTTGCCCGGCCATTGATTTCGACGCCGATGACCAGGTCCTTCGAGACCAGATATCGCGTCGAGCGAGTCGCATTCAGCGTTTCGATCTCATCCATGTCGAGCACGGTGGGCGCATCGATCACCGGCACCATGTCCCTGTGCAGGAGCGCCGCCTCGATGAGCGAGGGCTCGATCACGCTGTTTGAAAGATCGAATTCGTAACTCTCGATGGAAGCCCCGTCGCCGGGCGGACGATCGACCATGCGCAGAAGGGCGGGTGCCAGTGCCCATCCCATCAGCAGGAGGCAGAGGAGTCCTGCGGCCACGAGGACCCACCAGCCATCACGCAGCCGCATGCCGCCTGCATCGTGTAGGTCATGAGCCATCTGCTTCACCCGACCTGGCGGGAGTCACCGCCGTCGTGTCCGGGACGGGTTCAAGTGTCAGGATGCCCGAAGCCGGTGGGGGGCTGCGATGATCGATGACGAGCGCAGCCAGGAGAATCGGCAGGTAGAGGAGGCTTGCAAGGAAGACCCTTCGTGCCGAGGTCCTCGTCGGACGTCGAAAGAAGGAGAAGGCCATCAGCAGGAAGCCGATCCCCAGGAGGAGCGAGACGATCGCGTAGCCGATGCCTGCGAGGCCGACCATCGTGGCGGTGAGCCCGAGGGGGACCAGCAGGAGCGTCGAGAGCAGGACCACTTCACACGTGATGCGTTCGCCGCCGCGGATACCGGGAAGCATCTTGAACCCTGCTCCTGCATATTCCTCCCGGTAGAGCCATGCAAGCGAAAGGAAGTGTGGCAGTTGCCAGACGAAAAGCAGGGCCGCGAGAATCCAGGCACCCATGGTCAGGGAACCGCCTGCGGCAACCCAGCCGATCATCGGGGGAATGGCGCCGACAACGCTTCCAACGAGGGTGTTCAGCGTCGTGTGGCTCTTCATCGGGGTGTAGAGAAGTACATAGATGACCATTGTCAGCAGGGCCAGGCCCGCTGCCGGAAGGGGCACGAAGGCGACCAGTAGGCAGAGGCCCGCGTACCCGAGCAGCATGGAGAAGATCCACCCGTGCTGGGGCGTGATGGCCCCGGTGGGCATCGGCCGGTTCCGCGTTCGATCCATCATGGCGTCGCGACGGGCCTCGACGACCTGGTTGAGCCCGCTCGCCGAGCAGGCACATGCCAGGGTTCCCAGGAGAGTCCAGAACAACTGGCCCCAGGCAAGCGGCCCGGCGCTGGCGGTGATGAACCCGACTCCCGTCGTCACGACGACCAGCATGCTCAGGCGGATCTTCGTGAGGGTGGCATAGATCGACGGCAGTGTCTGCGTCGTTGCATCCGTCGAAGGTGTTGCGATGGGTTCCGCCATGGTCTTCCAGCGGGCAGGCTCTCCAGCATGGCTCGGCAGGGCTGCCGGCCTGCATGCTGCCCAGATGGGCCAGTATACCGACTAGAATCCCCCGTTCTTCAATGCCATCTGGGCGGGAGGCGAGCGTGCAGGCAGTGATGCAAACCAGGAGCGATTCGATCCCGCGTGCCCTGGCCGTGGGGTTTGGAACCACGACGCTCATGTGGCTCTGCTCCTACGCGGCCATCCTGCAGCCGGGTTCCCTGGCCGGTGATCTGATCTTCCTCCTGACCCTCCTCGTGCTCGTCATCGGTGGCGGCGTGGCCGCCTCGCTGGACAAGGGGTGTACCGGGGCGGGTCGGGCCACGCGCCGGGGCATCGAGGTCGGGTTCATCTCGGCCGTGATCAACCTGCTCCTGGTCGGCAGCCTCCTTGGCAGCGGCATGGCGACCCTCTGGTGCCTTGGACTCTTTGCAAGTTCCATGGTGCTTGGTGGCTTGGGAGGTCGACTTGCCTGGATGGGGGGCTTTGGGCTGAAGACAACTGTCGACACCGTCAACTGGCCGGGTGCATTCACCGCCGTCTGCTCGGGCCTGACGTTTCTCATGCTTGTCAGTGGTGGCATCGTCACGGGCTTCGAGGCGGGTCTTGCCGTGCCCGACTGGCCCAACTCCTACGGGCACAACATGCTGCTCTATCCCTTGTCCGAGATGGTGGAGAACCTCGAGAGCGGAATCTTCTACGAGCACGCGCACCGGCTGACGGGCATGTTCGTCGGTCTCGCCTCCATGACGCTCTGCGTGGTGCTCTGGGCCTGCGATCGCCGAATGAGTGTCAGGCTTGGTGGAACCCTCATCCTCCTGATGGTCATCGGGCAGGGTGTGCTTGGTGGCCTGCGGGTCACGGGCGTCCTCACCTTCAGTGATGACCCCGACATCCTTTCACCAAGCACCGCCCTTGGTGTCGTGCATGGCGTCTTCGGCCAGGTCGTCTTCGGTGGCCTTGTCTACCTCGCGGCGGTGACCAGTTGGACTTGGATGCATGGTCCTGCATCGAAGGAGTCGCCCGGCGCACGTGCTGGACGAATCCTGGCGTTGTGGCTCCTGCTGCTCCTGCTGATGCAATTGGTGATCGGGGCCGTGTATAGACACCTTGCCATGGACCTTGCAATCGAGGGCAGCAGAACCGGCCACATCCTGATGGGGCACATCGCCCTGGCGGCCATCGTGATGCTCCTTGCGATCATCAATGGAATCAGGGGCATGTCGACCCCGGCCGGGAAACCGATACTTCATCGAATCGGCCTGGCCCTGCTCATCCTGGTCGTTCTCCAGGTCCTGCTGGGCATTGCCGCCACGATCATCGTGCTGGGTCGAGGACCGGACGACCCAATCCCGGCAATCGAGGTCGTCGTCACGAGCGCCCATCAAGCCAACGGCGGACTGCTTCTTGCAGCCTCGGTACTCATGGTCGCCTGGCAGTGCAGGCTGGAGAAGTCTCAGGGAGACTGATTGAAGGTCTCGATCATGTCTCGCACCATGCGCTTCCTTCGAGGCTTGGTCATGAAGTTCGAATGGTCGGCGCCCTCGACGATCTCGATCTGGGCATCGGAGCCCAGCGTCTCAAGGGTCTCCTTCAGGTTCCGAAGCGCGCCTTCCAGATAGAAGGTGTCCTCGCTGCCTCCGATGATGTGCAGTTTGCCCGCAAGTCGAGGGCCGATGTCCGCCCAGTGTTCCTGGACAAAGAGGTTGATGTCCGATGACTTCCACGCCTCGGCGACGGCGGGGTCGATCGCCCCGGTGTCGGGGTCGATCAATCGCCGCGGTGTCCCATCTTCCCCGAGGGGACTGAATGTCCAGTCGAAGGACCGGATCTGGCCACCATCACCCATGACCGCTTCCATCGAGACGAAGTCGTCGTACCAGATGCGCCGATCGGCTCCGAGGCGTGCAACGGCCCGACGCTGCCCGTCCCTGTCCTCGAAGGCATTGGCTCCCTCGTCGTAGATGTCGATCCGCTGGAAGTCGCGGAAGTCCACCGGGTCCGGAGCGGTCGACCATGTCCCACCGAAGACGTCGGGCCAGTTGAGCTGGAGCCAGAGTGAGGCCCATCCACCGGAGGAATGTCCAGTCAACAGCCGGCCCGGGGCATTGGGCTCGAAGGGGAATCGTTGCTCGAGGTATGGAATGAACTCCTCGACGAAGGCGGTTCCACGGGGGCCGTTGCCCTCGGAGTCGACGAATGCATGATGTCCCGTGGGAGTTTCGGCCTCGAGGTGCACGATGAATGCTTCCTCCGAAAGCCCCGCGTTCCCCCACATCCACATCGACATCGAAGCACCTCGGAGGGTTCCTGGGAATCCTCCTATGACGTAGAGGACGGGCCAGGTCCGCTCCTGCATCGGGTCGTAGTTGCTCGGTGGAACGACCCCGGCGCGGTGGACGATGTCGCGGCCGAGGGCCTTGCTGAGCATGGGACTGTGATGCTCGACCCACTCAAGGCCGGTGACCTCGGGCAGTGGTCGGCCCTCGTCGACCGTATCGGCCAGAAGGCTGGTGTCCTCTCCGAGTTGCACCGGCACCGGTTCCGAGTACACGGTTCCCTCGCCGGATCCGATGCCGCTCGTCTCCCCTGCACGGAAGATCGCCTGGGCGAACCAGTCCTGCCCCGTCAACTCGTCGATGTCGACCGGATGCCCCGCTGCTTCCTCGTCGAAGATGATGGGAGTTCCAGGCGTCCAGTTGCTCACATCGACCGCGTAGAACGGGCTTGGATTGAACCAGTCGGGTCCGAAGCGAGGTTCACGTCGGGGTGAACGCCCCAGCATGACGTAGACGCGGCCGGTGTAGGAGTCGAGCAGGCCTTCGGCCGCATCGACGATGAATCGGGTCTGCGACCATTCTCCCCCGAGCGTGGCCGTCGTCAGCAGAAGGATCGCTCCGAGCGCGGTTCGAAGCGTCATGGTTCGACCGTTCGCCTCGAACTGGCCAGCGGGGCCGGCTTGAGCATCTCCTCGAGGGCAAGCACCGAGTAGACGGTGACCAGTTCATCATTTCCTTCCATCCAGCGTGGTTCATCGTTGACCCACGATCCGTCATCGCGTTGCCGCGAGACGATGGCATCGATGAGTTCCTCCCGCCACTGGTGCTCGACGCCGTCCATGTCGGTGATCACCGGTTGCTGCGCAGCTCGCAAGGCCCTGGCCATGGCCAGGTAGTAGTAGTACAGGCCCTGCTGGCCCACGCCGGGGTTCGAATCGAAGGTGTAGTGTTCGCGGATCCAGTTGTAGGCCGCCTTCACGCGGGGATCGTCATCCGTCAGGCCCGCGTGAATCAGGCTCTTGAATCCCGCGTAGGTCATGGAACCGTAACTGCGGAGACTGCGTGCCCTGCCTNCGGGGATGAGTTCTCCGTAGCGGCCTTCACCTGCGTATTCCGAGGCCATGGATTCCCCGCCGTTGGCGGGCGTNTAGACGAAGCCTCCATCATNCCNCGCCCAGTCGGCGTCGTTGACGGACGTGAGATTCTGNGTNCGNGAAAGNAAGACGACGGCCTTCTGGAAGGCGGGGTCGTCAGGACTCATGCCGGAGTCGTGCATCGCCTGGAGCATGGTCTGGGTGTTCGACAGGTCGGGTCGTCCTCGGGATCCATAGCCGGCTCCACCGAACCAGTCCTTTCGGGTGCCGATGCCCTCCTCCTGGTCCCACTGGTACCTGCCGAGCGACTCGATGCCGTCCTGGAGCGCATCACGGAAACGATCATCCTCGAGGCTTGCAATGCCACTGACCATCGCGGCGGCAACATAGTTGGACAAGGAGCCGGCATCGATGGTTCCATCCTCGGACCGCGAGGCGAGGAGTGCGCTCATGGCCGGTTTCATGCTTGCATCCTGGTCGACGACGTGGCCACGCTGGGCGAATGCCTGGATCGCCATGGAGGTGGCGGCCAGAGCGACCGGTGACGCCTTCTCCGGTTCATCGGTCGGGCTTGCGTCGAGTCCATCCATCCAGGTGCCGTTGGGCGCCTGTCGCAATCGAAGATGGGCCAGTCCCCGGTCGATGGCGTGCAGCGCCCTGGTCCAGTGTTCCTCGGACAGGGCGGCTTCCTCTGCTGAATCGGCCAGCCTGAAACTCGGGGGCATGGGTTGAACGATCGCATCGGGAAGTGGAGGGAGATCTCCCTCGGTGATCCGGTTCGGATCGATGCGTTCATCAAGTGGACCTTCCGGCTCGACCATCCATGGACGCATGCCGGGGTCGACGCCAGGTACGGGTGCCGCAGCGATCAGCAACAGCAGGCCGAGGCAGAAAATCGGAGTGGGAGAACCATTCATGGCATAATCCTACCTTGTCGAGGAGATTGACTGCTCGACGGTCGCGGGAAAGAGGCTGTGCCATGACGACGAATGAGCCCTACGACATCGAGGAACCGGATCTCTCCATACCGCCGGCATTGCCGGGGGAGGTCGAAGTGAGGGGGAGCGCCGATGAACTCTTCGACCTGGTCGCGGCGGAATTGCTGATCGCCGCCGAGCAGCATGTGCACCTGGGCAACGAGTTCAACCTCGCGGTCTGCGGAAGCAGCACCATCGAGCGGTTCATGGAACGCCTCATGTACGACCCGGACATGCGGAGTTTTCCATGGGATCGAACGCATTGCTGGCTGCTCGATGACACGAAGGATGCCTCCCGGTTCCGGCGACTCTCCGACACCCTTGTTCCGCATTCCGGGATCCTGGAGGAGAACCTGCATGATGCTTCCGCGGCAATGGCGGCGGAGGGGTTCGAGCATGTCCTGCTCGACGTGGGATCCTGTGGTCGCGTCGGCGGAATCCTGCCGGCATCCGTTGAAGAAGACACCTGCGTCGGAGCGGACACGATCAACAGGTCGACTTTCATCGGGCTCGTGGCCATGGGCAGCGAAGTGCTCGAGTTGCTCAACTCTCTGGAGGAGTCTGGCGACACCCCGCTTCCGGTTCAACAGATCCAATCCGGCTCGGGTACGACGAAGTGGTATCTCTCGGCCACCACCCACGAGGATGAACACGCTCCCTGGGAAGAGTGAGTCGTCACATCCTCAGGATGGTTCCATGCCCTTGTCGATCCGCTCCAGGAGAGCCCACCTCGCGTAGAGTTCCTTGACGCGCTCCTGCGCATCCGAGAGCGCCTTGTAGGTCTCGGTGGCCTGGACATGATCGTCGAGCAGTGCCGGATCCTCGACACGCGCTTCGAGCACCTCGACCTGCTGCTCGGCATCGAGGATCGTCTCTTCCATCGCCTCGTATTCCTTGCGTTCATTCCAACTGAGTTTCCGTGGCCCTCGCTTCCGTCCAGGGTCGGAGGCCTTCACCTTCGCCGGTCGTTCTTCCTGCCTGGCCGCGGCCGCCGCCTTCCGCCGGGCGGTGTTCCACTGCTCGTAGGTCTGGAAGGCCTTTGCTCCTCCCGAGTCGTCGAGCCCGATGTACTCGGTGGCAAGTCGATCGAGCATGAACCGGTCGTGGGTGACCAGGACGATGGCTCCCGGGAACTCGAGCAGCGCCTGTTCCAGAACCTCCAGCGAGGGAATGTCCAGGTCGTTGGTGGGTTCATCCAGCAGCAGCAGGTCGGCGGGCTTGAGCATCAGGTTCGCGATGAAGACCCTGGCCTGCTCGCCGCCGGAGAGGTTGCCCACGAAGGTCGCCAACTGCTCCGGTTCGAAGAGGAAACGCTTGGCCCAACCGGTGACGTGAATCATCTTCCCCCTGTAGTCGACCATGTCACCCACCGGGCAGAGGGCTTCCTGCAGGGTCTGGGACTGGTCCAGCGAACCACGGTGCTGGCTGAAGGTGACGATGCGCAGCTCGGGGGCCTGCTTGATGGTGCCCGAGTCGGGTTCCAGGTCTCCGCTCATGAGGCGCAGCATCGTCGTCTTCCCGGATCCATTGACTCCCAGCAGTCCCAGTCGTTGCCCTGGTGAGAGCACCAGGTCCAGTGATTCAAAAAGCAGCTTTCCGCCCATCGACCTGGACACGCTGTGCAGCGCAAGGAGTTTCTTCGTCTTCCGCTCGGTCGCCTGGAACTCGATGTTCGTCGTCTTCGTGGGAGCCTCGTTGCGGGTCCTGGTCTGCTTCAGTTCCTCCCGTCGCTGCGCAGCGGCATCGACCTGCGTCTTGTTCCGGGTCTGCCTTCCCTGGATTCCCTGTCGCAGCCAGGCCGTGTCTCGCCGGACCTTGTTCGCCAGAGCCGACTCGGCCGCGAGCTGCGCATCCAGGAACGCATCCTTGCGACGGAGGAACTCGCTGTAATCACCCTCCGCCTTGAACGTGCCGCCCGGGTAGGCCGGGGAGAGCTCGATGATGCGGCTGGCGGTGTTTTCAAGAAACATCCGGTCATGGGTGACGAAGAGCATGGCCATCGGGGCCTGCCTGACGAACTGCTCCAGCCACAGCACACCTTCAAGGTCGAGGTGGTTGGTGGGTTCATCCAGCAGGAGCAGTTCCGGATCACGCACGAGCGCAGTGGCGAGCGTCAGGCGCTTGCGCCACCCTCCCGAGAGCGTCGAGGCCGGTCGTTCGATGTCCTGGAACCCGAGTTTCGAAAGGGTGATCGAGGCTCGTGTCTCCGCGTCGAGGCGATCATCATCATCGGCCTCGGCGGATTCCATCACGGCTGAAAGGGGGGTTGCATCATCCTTGAAGCGGTCGTCCTGCCGCACGTAGGCGACCTTCAGCCCACGTCGTCGTGTCAGTTCGCCTTCATCCTCGTCCTCCATGCCGGCGAGAATCTTCAGGAGGGTCGACTTGCCGGCGCCGTTGGGTCCGATGAGCCCAATGCGGTCTCCCTCCTCGACGTGCAGGGCCACGCCCTCGAAGAGCATGTTCGCCGGGTAGGACTTCGACAGGTCACGTGCGGAGAGAAGCGTGCTCATGATCGGCCGCCGAGGTACTCCTCGAGGATGATCGACGCGGCGATGGCATCGTCGCGGCGGCCTCGGACCGGGCCGGTCTCGGCCATTTTCCTTCGTGCCGCATCCGAGGTCAGTCGTTCATCCTGCACGTGGACGGGAAGCGTCGTGTGTGCCGCTATTCGTTCGGCGAGAGCTCGAGTCTCCAGGGCCGGCTTCCCCTCGCTGCCATCCATGTTCAGCGGCAGGCCGACGATGATCGCATCCGGACCATGTTCCTCGACCTGCTTCGTTACAGCGGCAAGAAGCGTCGCCTCATCGGGGGTGTCGACCACGGCCAGAGGCATGGCACTGCCGGTTTCATCATCACCGACGGCAACGCCCGTCCGCTTCGTTCCAAGATCCAGGGCGAGGTAGCGCACGTCAGCGCCGTTCCTCCTCGACGGCGTCGACCAGTGCCTTCACATCCTGGGCCCGATCGCGAGGGCAGACGAGTGTCACCGAGTCGGTGTGCACGATCACCAGGTCATCACACCCGATCGTCGCAATGAGGTGATCGGGATTCTCGGTGACGGCCAGCATGTTCGATGAGTCGAGATGAACCGCCGGACCATTGGACTGGTTGCCCTGTTCATCGCCTTCGAGAGTTTCGCCATAGCTTGGCCAGCTGCCGATATCCATCCAATCAACCTCCATGGGAATGGTACAGACCTGGTAGTCGTCATCCGCCGATGCGGGTTCCATCATGCCGTAGTCGACGCTCGTACGTGGCAGGCTGGGGTAGATCTCGCCAAGCACGTCATCCTGCGAGTCTCCGTCCCAGGCCTCCGCGATGCGTGCGAGGCCGGCCGCCGCCTCGGGCTGGTAACGCTCGATGGCTGCCAGGACGGTCGAGGCCGTGAAGACGAACATGCCGCTGTTCCATGCGAAGTCCCCGCTCTCAAGATAGGAGGTGGCGGTCGCTTCATCCGGCTTCTCTACGAAACGCCCTGTTCGGTGTGCTCCGTCGAATCCATCGATCGCTTCCCCCAGTTGCACGTAGCCGTACCCGGTGGCCGGGTAGGTCGGGGTGATGCCGAACGTGATGAAACGAGCCGGGTCGTCCTCGGCCAGGTCGAAGGCCAGGGAGAGACAGCGAGCGAACTCATCCTGCGGCTCGATGATGTGATCGGCCGTCAACACGGCAAACACGG
Source organism: Phycisphaerae bacterium (assembly GCA_002722935.1). Lineage (GTDB taxonomy): Bacteria > Planctomycetota > Phycisphaerae > Phycisphaerales > SM1A02 > SP202. Next base: position 20,215 of record PBMX01000001.1, read on the forward strand.
CATCCGGATCTCGCTTGTGGAGGACCGCGGCTGTCAGCCCCACGGCGTTGAGGGTGTCCCGGCCGCAGGGTTCACCCAACAGCCGGTCCTCGGTGAACTCGGGCAGGCGGGCCCGGACGGCGGGAAGATGTCCCTGCCCGGTGCAGATGAGTCGCCGCTGCGCATCGACGACACCTTCAAGGCGCCCGGCGGCGACCTCGAGAAGGGACTGCCCGTCGATGAAGGGAATCAACTGCTTGGGCTGCTCCCGGCGACTCATGGGCCAGAGGCGTGTCCCGGCACCACCGGCCATGATCATGGCCCAGCGACTCATGCAACCGTCTCCTTGAGACGATAGACGGCGGCGAGGAGATCCTCGGGCGTCTCGATATCAGGGTTCGTCGAGGCGGCATGCTCAACAAGACGCCTCGCTTCCGAGGCCGATTCTCCAAGAGAAGTAAGCATGGTCATCGTGTCGGAAGCGATCGAGCGAAGGTGTTCCGGGAGGGAGATGCTCGCGTACCCGGTTCCGCCATCGACGAATTCGTCGACCTTGCCCGAGAGCTCGGCGATGATCGTTTCCGCGGTTCGCTTGCCGATTTCCGGCAGGGCGGTGAGCCGAACCACGTCGCGGGCGACGATGGCATCGGCAATTTCCGCGAAGGGCAGCTGGAGGGCACGAAGCGCCTTCCTGTAGCCGATGTTCTTCACCGTCGTGAAGAGTTCGAAGAAGG
>PBMX01000002.1 GCA_002722935.1 Phycisphaerae bacterium
GTGCCGAGGCCCGTGCGTTGGCAAGGGCGGGCATGAGGATTCCGATGAGGATCGCGATGATGGAAATCACCACGAGCAGTTCGACCAGTGTGAATGCTCTCTTCTTCATGGTTGGGTCAATCCCTGTGTAAGGAGTTCAATAGGATGCCTTGAGCCTGATACCTTCCTCGTTCGGAGTGGATGATTCCTGCCTATTGAAACAGTAGCGAAATGCACTCGGCCACACCTTCGTGGAGCCGCCTGAATCAATGCCAACAGGGTCACGGGGCTGCAAATGCCCCGCCTCAGAACCCAGACACCCAAGTATAAACCTCCATGGGAACATGCCCAACGAAATGCGCGGATTCAGAGCCCAATTATGGGGCAATTAGCCCTTGGTGAGCCTGTTTCAGCTTTCAGACCCCTGTACCATCCCATTGTGCCTGAAGCCACCACAATGCCCAGAAGCCTCCAGACACTTCTCCTCCTTTCCGCAACGGTTGTCCTGATCGCAGGGTTGAAGGCGGCTGGAAGCATCCTGCTTCCGATTCTCGTGGCCATCTTCCTGGCCATCATCTGCACGCCACCCGTGTCCTGGCTTCAGCGGAAAGGCTTGCCTGATTGGGCTTCAGTCGCAGTCGTCTTCCTTGCGGTCTTTCTCGCCTTCCTTCTCCTGTCCGGCGTCATCCTGTCCTCTGTTTCATCCGTTCAGGCCGATCTTGGTCAGACGGGTGACGAGGGCTATCAGGCGAAGTTGCTTGAAAAGCTTACCCCGACGCTCGCATGGCTCCAGGGGCTTGGCCTGGACCTGACCAGGGAATCGATCCGCGAGTTCTTTGATTCAAGTCGACTGACCACCTACCTCTCGCAGGGACTTGGCGCTCTTACATCGATCCTCTCGAGCACCTTTCTCATCCTGCTTACCGTGATGTTCGTTCTTGCTGAAGCCGCCATTTTTCCTCGAAAGCTTCGAGCGATGGTTGGTGATCCAGATGCGGATGTGAGCTGGTCGGCCGATGTGCTCGATGATCTTCGCACCTACCTTGCAGTCAAGACGCAATGCAGCCTGATGGTTTCCGTCACGGTGACCATCGCCTTGTGGCTCATTGGCGTCGACTTCCCGGTCCTCTGGGGCCTGATCGCATTCCTGCTGAACTACATTCCGACGCTCGGTTCAATCATCGCGGCGATTCCTCCGATCCTGCTGGCGTACATCCAGTTCGACCTTGGGTGGGCCATTGCTGTCGCGGGCTGCTTCCTGGTGGCGAACTTCGCCATCGGGAACATCCTGGAGCCACGCATGATGGGGCGGCGACTGGGGCTGTCGACCCTCGTGGTCTTCCTGTCGATGGTCTTCTGGGGTTGGGTATGGGGCCCCATCGGCATGGTTCTCTCCGTGCCCCTGACGATGATCATCAAGATCCTGTTGGAGCACACGGATGATCTTCAGTGGGTGGCCATACTTCTGGGCTCATCAGACGATGCGGATCTCACCCAGGGGGAGAAGCAGACGGATTCGGTTTCCGGCAAGGCCTAGTCGTATCGTCCATTTGCGGGCTGGTCAGCAGGGCCCCCAGCCTCCGATGATGACCAGCAGGTCATCGACGTTCACGATGAGATCGCCATTGACATCGGAGGGGTGGCTGCCTTCGTACCCCCAGAAGGCGAGAATGCCGAGGAGATCGTCGATGTTGGTCAGCCCGTCACCATTGATGTCGCTGCTGCAGCCCTGGCAATCATCCCAGGGAACGTCGGCGATCCCGATGATCGATGCATCAGGCCCACTCCTCCAGTATTCCATCGACATGTTCCCCGTATCAGGGGCTCGGTTGGCGTCGAAGCCGAATGTGTACATGGATCCCCAGCGGATGGCGTTGGCATTGACATTCTGATCATGGCTTTCGCATGACCAGCTCAGTGTCCCATTGGCATGCACGGGCTCCCAGTCCGTCCCTTCGACCGGTTCGCCGGAATGGTAATCCACGTCCGTGAAGGTGAAGTTCTCGATCTCGATGCAGTCGGCTATCTCGAGGCTGAAGGACTCGACGCCTCGATGCGAGTTGAGGTTCTGAACCGCGTACTGGTAGTGATACCAGCCGGCCCCGAGATCGGTGACCTTGTAGCCGACGTAGACCATCCCGGCTCCAGCCGCTTCCTGCGTGGGATAGGAGTTGACCGTGACACCGCCGCCAACGGCCTTCCATGCGAACATGGCGCTCTTGAATCGCTGAGTGCCCGCGACGGGTGACGTATTCGTCGACGAGTTGAACTGGACTTCCCGGTACGACGCATTGTTCATGTGATTCCCCGCGGCCGTGTCATCGGGCGACATGTAGTAACCCTCGATGAAATAGCGTGCGCCGGGATTCTGGGACGGATCCGTCTTCTGCAGATCGATCTGGAGCTTTCCGCGCATCGTGCTGCTGCCGGAAGGGGAAATCGAGAATGGATACTGGTATTCGCCCGTGCTCGGGTTGATGTCCGTTCGAGGAGCATTGGCGTCGCCGTTGAGCCCGGAGCTGTACGTGTCGGCACATCCAGTGGCAAGCCAGTCGCAGTCGTGTCCGGCGGTGCAGTTGCCGCAGTAGGACTCATTTTCACTCAGGGCGCAGAAACTGTGCTTCATCCAGGCGAGCCCGATCTGCTCGAAGACTCCGTTCTTGAACCTGTAGGCGTTCATGACGATGGTCGGAACATCGCTGGTTCCACCGAACCACATTGCATCCTCATCACCGATGTTGCATGACTGGGTCGCAAAGGAGAAGCCACCGATGCCGCCCGACTGGCCGTAATAGTTCAAGTCGTAACTTCCGTAGGTATCCCCGATCGTGCCGGTGATCACATCGGGGCCGATGCCCCTCGTTTCCGGGACGGAAGTGGATGCCGGTTCGAATCCCGGTCGAGCGGTTCCCATGGCGGCAATGCCGGCAAGGGCAACGGCGGCCAGAAAGATGGTGCGTCCATGGTTCGTATGCATCGGTGATGTCCTCTTCCTTCTCATTCGCGGGTGTCGTGTTCAGCCCGGGGTGTACATTTGATTCCAGAACGATCGTAAAGCCGGGCTCGGCCTGATGCATGGGAAATCGATCTGAAACGTCAAAATCCGCTTCACCCTGAACCGGGCTGCTGCTATCTTGGCCCTCTGGCCCGGCATCGCCACAAACTTGCCGGGAGCCTGCTGGACGGGGAAGGCGGTGTGAATCCGCCACGAACGCGTCACCGTGAGGCCTGGAGTGACCAGGTCGAGTCGGGATACCAGATGGCAGGAAATACCATTATCGCCCCTCGCGAACGGGGGCAGGAAGAGGACACATGCGCACATCAATATTCTGGTTGTCAGGCCTGCTGTTCATCACGTCACCGGCGGCTGCTGAAATCATCCATGCCTTCGACATCGGCGACGGCTTCAATACATCCACCGTCCAGATCGACTTCGGGAATGGAAACGGGTACCTGTTCGATGTTCACTGGAACGACGCGGACACGACCGGCTGGGACCTGCTCCTGTCCATCGCGGAGGAGTCCGAGGACGTGTCGCTCGACTACAGCGTCAGCGAGTGGGGAGTGTTTCTCCAGGGCATCGATGTGCTCGATGACAGCGACTGGGGGGTCGGCGCGGGCTGGCCGGAGGTCGAAGACTACTGGCACTACTGGCAGCGCGAGTCTTCAGCCGACCCATGGGAGTTCTCGATGATCGGCTCGGATGTGCGTCTCGTCAGCGACGGGTCATGGGACGGTTGGGTCTTCCTGTCCGCCGGCGAGCCTCAGCCGGTTCCGGCTCCAGGCGTGCTGGTCCTCTTCTGCCTTGGCGGCTTCCTCGGAAATCGCCGTGCCAGGTGATCAGTTCGATGCGATGAAGATCGTCCTGCGGCAGCGATGCCACAGCCACAGGGTCTGGGTGACGTTTCCAGCCAGCAGGGCGGAAAGGACGGCGTAGATCCCGCTTGAAGGTTGCATGAGGACGCCCACGACGAGAATCGAGATCGTCACGACCAGGAAGACGACGACGGATTCCGTTACAGCCCGGGTGATGTGGGCGTGGACAAGAAGCCCCTGGTAGAGCGATTGAAGGAACGTAAGCAGCGGGATCGGGGCGGCGATCCACAGGGCCGACGCCCCGAGTTCCACGAGTTCAGGATCAAGCCCCATGACCGAACCGAACCAGTGCTCGGCGAGGGGAGTGAACGAGACGATGGCCAGCAGCAGGGTCACGATCGTCCCGGTGAGCCATGCAAATCGACGAAGTAGTCCGAGTCGCTGCATTGAACCGCAATTGCTGATGACCACCTCGTTGTAGGCGACGCCGACGCTTCTGCACATGAAGACCAGACCATTCAACGGCGCCCACACCGCCAGCGAAATCACCGCATTGGGCATGCGGTCGATTCCGGCCGAGCCGATGGGCTGCATCGCGATGACGAGTACTGGCGTCAAGGCGAGGGGTACGTAGAAGCGAAGCAGAGCACGTCCGGTGAGGACTCGATCATCGATCGGGGACGTCGTCAACGCGCCCTTGATGATCGGGCGTGAGCGAATGCGTGCGTAGAGGGCTTCAGTAAGCGTTCCGAGTGTGAGGGCGCTTGCCGCGACGAGGACGCCTTCGCCCTCGATCACGAGCCAGCCGACCAGAAGACTGCTGACGGTGGTTGCCAGGCGGATGCCGGTTCCGATGACGACGGCGTTCTGTTGATCGAATCGGATCAGGAGTCCCTGGTGGAAGCGGCGATCGGCGATGGACCATGTCCACGGGATCATCAACATGAAACCACGGCGGGCAGGGTCAATGACATCCGCTGGAACATCGAGCAGGGGCACGATCAGCCAGTAGTAGACGGGTGTACAGGCGAGGATCACGTGCAGCAGCGTCAGCCAGAAGGACAGCAGGGTCGCAAAGCGTCTCAGCGCCTTGAAGGCTGCGAGATTGGTGCTGAGGGTGGTCGAAGCCGCAAGCAGCATGATGACGGGGCCCTCGACGAGGAGGGCCAGAGGGAAGACCACGCCGCCGAAGGCGGCCAGTTGGATCGTTTCATCCGGAAGGCGAGCGACCACGGCGCTGATGAGGGGGAGCTCGATGCCCATCAGCAGCCAGCTGAGCGCCAGTGGCCACCAGGCGAGGGCCAGCATCCCCGTGGTCAATCGAGACTCGGTCCTGGGATTGGTGTTCATTCGTGATCGTGGTCGAAGGGAGTAGGGAGTAGGCTGTACAGTGAGCGTGAGGTTGTACCCGGAACCATTGCTTGATGCTCTCGATTCTTCTTGTCATCTCGATCCTGCTGCTCCTGATTGCGATCGCCAGCATGCTCCTGCTGTTGCGGAAGGGTGATGGAGTGCAGTCGGATGATGGCCGCCTCGAGCGCATGATCAGGGACGAGTTCGAACGATCCAGGGAGGGCGGGGACAAGGCCAGCCGCCAGTTGCGGGAAGAGGTCGCCGGCAGCCTTGCCAAGACATCGGAGACGCTCGCTACGACCATGAAGACGCTCGGCTCGGCCCAGTCGGAGCAGTTGATCACCTTGCAGGCCAGCAACGAGAAGAAGCTCGAGGAGATTCGTCACACCGTCGACGAGAAACTCCAGGGGACCCTTGAGAAGCGCCTTGGCGAATCATTCACGCAGGTGAGCAAGCGTCTCGAGGAAGTGCACAGGGGCCTTGGAGAAATGAAGGACCTCGCCGACGGAGTTGGGGATCTCAAGCGGGTTCTCTCGAACGTCCAGGCCCGGGGGGCGTGGGGTGAAGTGCAGTTGCGCGCCATCCTCGAGCAGATTCTCAATGTCGAGCAGTATGACGAGAACGTCGAGACGGTTCCCGCATCGGGCAAGCGAGTGGAGTTCGCCGTTCGGCTTCCCGGTCCAGGGGATGGACGCATCGAGCAGGTCTGGCTGCCCATCGACTCGAAGTTTCCCATGGACTCGTACGCGCGTCTCCAGGACGCGTTTGAATCCGCTGATGCGGAAGCGGTTGCGACCGAGCGGAAGAATCTTTCAAACGCCGTCCTCGTATCCGCCAAGGACATCAGGAACAAGTACGTCGCTCCACCCCATACGACGGACATCGGGATCCTCTTTCTTCCGGTCGAGGGTCTTTACGGCGAGGTATTGCGGGATCCGAGGCTGCTCCAGGAACTGCAGTCCCTCAGGATCGTTCCCGCTGGCCCTACGACGCTTGCCGCCATGCTCTCGGCCTTCCAGATGGGCTTCCGGACGATCGCCATCGAGCAGCGTTCAGCCGAGGTCCGGAGCCTGCTTGGGAAGGTCAAGAACGAGTTCGAGAAGTTTGAAGCCGTCCTGGCCAGCCTCGAGAAGCAGTTGAGCACGGCGCAGAAGACCATCGAGGAGAAGATGGGGCGACGGATCCGCGTCATGGGCACTGCCCTGAAGTCGGTCGATTCTCTGCCGGGCGAGCAGTCGGAGGACTCGCCCGATCTGCCCGGGCTTCCGGCCACGGGAGATGAGACCGGCGCAACTACTGAAGAGGAATGACAGGAGGGATCCGCATGACGGATCCCTCCCGGGTATCTCCACGTGATGTGACTCGACTCAGGGGCATTCTCCCCAGTTGGCGATGACGATCAGGAGATCGTTGACACCGACGGTGCCGTCGCCGTCGAGGTCGGCAGCCTCGTCGCTGCTTCCCCAGGCACCGATGACGATCAGCAGATCATCGACTCCCACCGAACCATTTCCATCGGCATCGCCTTCACAGGGTTCGTCGCAGCCCGACTCGGGGCCGTCGACCAGCAGAATGCCCGTGCCGAGGTTGCCGTCGTTCCAGCCGCCGACGCGCAGCGTGTACATCTGGTCACGTACGACGTTGACGGTGACCGTGCTGTGGTAGCCGCCGGAGAAGCCGCCACAGGGATTGTCGGGGTCGTCATCATTGCATCCGACAAGGGTCAGGTTGGAGCAGTCGTCACCGAGGTAGACGACCAGGTCCGTGTCGAAATCTGCGCCGCCTCCGAGGTCTTCGCAGGTGCTGACGACCAGTTGCCCGTCATCGCATGCGCGGTACCTGTACCAGATGTCGTGGTACGTCTGGCCATCGAATTGGCATTCGTCATGGCCATCGCCATCCGTGGTCGCATCAACCGTGCTGAACTCCCAGAGTCCGTTGACGACCGGGGCTGCTTCTGCGCAGTTGTCCGGGTTCGGCACGGCGCCGACCTGGATGGCCACCCAGGCGTTCTCGGATTCACCAAACCCGTCCTCGACCATGAAACTGAAGTCATCGGGGCCGATGTAACCGGTGTCGGGGCTGTAGACCACCATGTCGCCGCCGCCAGGCAGCGAGTACGGGGCCGAGTTGATGGGAGATCCGCTCGGCAGCGACAGATCACCATAGGCCGGAAGCGAGGTGATGATGAACTCCAGGGTTCCGCCTTCAGGTGATGCTCCCTCAAGCGTAATCTCGATGTCCGTGTTCTCGTCCGTGTAGGCGGATTGACCATAAGCGACCGGCGGGCAGAACTCGCCCGTCGAAGCAATCTTCAGCCCCCACGAATTCAGCGAGCCCTGGTCAGCCCCGGCATTGTCCGAGAGAGTCATGGTCCAGGTCCCGACGACGATTTCACCGTCGAAGTCGGAGAGTGCCCCCGGCCCGTCGGGAAGGGTTCCTTCGCCATCATCGTCATAGGTCGTGACGATGTCGTCACTGCTGCCGCCGGAGCGGTCATGCAGTCGGACGGTCGTCCCCTCGGGTGAGGTCACGTCGATGATGAGGTCGCCGATGTAGGTGTGAGAGACATCCAGTTCGACATCGACATCGGCCATGCAGTAGACGTCCGTGACCTCGATGAAGCTCTGGATGGTGTTGTTGTCCGTGATGTCGATGGGCGTGTCGTAGGCGACGTAGGTGAAGCGGCCGACGTCGAGCACGATGGTGCGTGTCGTGTCGCCGCCATCGCCATTGATGTTGTCGAACGTAACGGTGCCTTCGACGAGTCCCGGGGGCAGCGAGTTGGCTGCATCGGAGAACCCGATGGTGACGACTTCACTGTCACCCTCGTACGTCAGTTCGATGGTGTCGCTTGCTCCGCCGTTGATGGAGATCCAGCTGGCGTCGGACGTCACCTCGATGACGGCATCGGTCGGTCGCTGACTGGTGAGCAGGTAGTCCTGCGTCGTGGGGAAGGGTCCGCCTTCCGGTCCACCGGCAACGAGCCCATGCTCGGGATCCGTCGTGAAGTTGGAAAGGCCCACTTCGAGCGTGTGCACGATTTCACGCGCCTGGCCGTTCGTGTTGTCACTGAAGACCAGGATATTCTCGTAGGTTCCCGCCGGGAGAGACGCGGTGTTCGCTGCAAGCGATGCCGTTATCACGACTTCGCCGCCGCCCCCGGGGAGAATCCCGTTGAGATCCGAGAGGGATCCATCGAGCTCGATATCGAATGAACCGCTCTGGCTCACCGTGTAGGACACGATGTCCGGCGTGTTGTTCGTCATCGTGTAGTCGATGGTGGCATCATTGAAGGGTCCGCCGACCTCGCCGTAGTGCAGGACATCGGTGGCCGGATCGACCGAGAGGCCCTTGCCCAGCGTGTCGCAGACGAGGGCGCCGGTGCCATCGGGATCCAGCCATGTGCTCAGGCCGGCCGGGTAGGAGACGGCAAAGCGTCCATACCAGTCCTCGAGGTCATTGCCGCATGCGGCGTAGCCGCCGTGAAGCTGGCCCACGACGTGATGATTCTGGTTGAAGAGGGGTGATCCCGAGGATCCCGGCTCTGTCGTGCCAAGGTCCCAGTCGATGACTCGAAGGTGCGTGCTTCCAGGCTGGTTGTAGCCGTAGATCTCGCTGGGCTGGTAGTCGATCGACCAACGCTTGGCATCAACGTTGGGGTGGTGGATCGCGACCGACCACTCCGTGGCGACGTCATTGGCATCCCAACCGCAGTAGCCCACTTCCCAGGCTTCATTGGGGGCCGTATTGAGTTCGACGAGGGTGAAGTCTGATGCGCTGCCGCCGGCCCGGTACGTCGAACCGGTCGAAAACTGGTCGAGGGTGCCCGTCTCGCTGGAGTTGCCCGGGCAGTCCAGTGGTGCCTCGGGGCCGTCCTGGTAGTTCCAGAAGCACACGAGGGAGGAGGCGTTTCCACTTGAAACACCGCAGTGGTTGGCCGTCATGAAGAACGGGGTGCCGTCATGTGACAGGTTGTTCACCATGAAGCCGGAGCAGAAGAGTGAGCCGCCGGTCGAAATTGCGGCGACACAGGGAATCTCGTCACGCCATTCATCGGCCTCGCTGCACCACACGTCGTAGTTGCATGAGCCGGATCGTGGCGGCGAGGCGACGTCGTAGAAGCCGCGGTAGCCGACGTTGATGCTGGTGAGCTCTATGTTCCGCTCGATGAACTCGCGGTCCTCGGCATCGACCTGAATCTCGATGACGATGTCGTCTCCGGGCAGTGGCGGAGTCCAGAGCTGGTCGGCGTCGTTGTTGTCGTCTGAGGAGAAGGGCCGGATGGCCGTCGAGCCATCGGACGTGTAGATGGAGAGCAGGGCCGTCTCGGGGAGACGGAAGGTCTCGAAGGCGAGGTTGATGCTGGTCGCATCACGGGAGGCCACACGCAATCGCCAGAGCAGTCCATTGTCATCGATGCGTTCCCATGTGCCGTCGGAGGCCGGAGAGAGCGTCATCGCATGCGGAATGGCGTAGCGATAGGGGGCGCCTTCGGCAGCTCGCTGGTGGTCCTCTGCGTCAATGGCCTGGAAGTCGAGCCTTGGAATGGTCACCAGTTCAACGGCTTCAAGGGGCATGACCTCGTTCGTGGAACCCAGCGGGGCTCCATGGAGGGATGATGCCGTCAATGAGCAGGTTCCCGCGACCAGAATGGCCGCGCCGATGGTGTTCAGCGTGTTGAACATGGTTCTTCTCTCCAGCGGGTGTATTCCCGTTTCTCCAGCCTTCCAACCTATCGAGCGGCCGACCCCCATGCAATCGAAGAATGGGGTTTCTGCTCAGCCGGTGTTTCCAGACGAGTTGATGGGGTCTGCAGGGTGTTGATCCTGCATTTTTCGGACTGTCCGCATGGCCATTCGAGCGACGAAGGTGCTCGCGATGACCGTGAAGGCCAGGCCCGAGTAGATCGATGCCTCCTTGACCCAGTCCGTCGAGGTGTTGTGGGAGGCTACTTCGCTGACATGTCGGGCGGCGAAACCGAAGTAGACGGTCGAGATATTGCCTGGAAACATGCCGATGCATGCCAGCGTGTAGGGCTTGAGACGTGCGGATGAAACCGAAAGCAGGTAGCAGAGCAGCGAGTAGTTCACCGGCGCCAGACGCAGCAGGAACATCAGTTTGAATCCCTCCCGGCCTGCAGCTTCATCGAAGGCGAGCAGTTTCGGGTGTTTCCGGAGTCGTTGACGGACCGGCTCGCGGAAGAGGGTTCTCGTGATGGCGAAGATGAGGAGGGCGCCGAGTGTGCCGGCGACGACGACCCAGAGAATGCCCATCCAGAATCCGAAGAGGGTGCCCGCAGCAATGGCGACGACCGATTCGGGAAAGAAGAGGGCTGTCAGGACAATGAACAGGAGGCAGTAGGCCAGTGGTCCCCAGGCGCCCAGGGATTTCACCCATGTCCGGATGTCGGGCATCCAGGGTTCCATGAAGTGGATGAGCAGGTACAGGCCCACGAGGATGACAGCAGCAATGGCACACCTGCCGATGATCTTCCGGATCGCGTGGTGAGGCGTCGACTGGGAGTCGCTGGCCGCCCGCTCGGCCTGCTTGATGTGAAAATGGGGGAGGGGCATGACTGCACCAGCGTACACTCCCGCGGCAGGCAGTATCATGTCCGGCCTTGCGGGTGTAGCTCAATTGGTAGAGCGTCAGCCTTCCAAGCTGAATGTTGACGGTTCGAGTCCGTTCACCCGCTCTTGAAGAACCCCGCCCCGCGGCTCCAGAAGCCGCGGGGTTGTCATTTGGCCACCCAGGTTCCGCTGGTCTTCTCCGGGATGATGACCTTGATGATCTCCTGGTTGTAGACCGTGGCCACCAGCCCGTGCTTGGGGGCGTAGTAGTCGTAGGTATCGCGGGAAACCCTGGCAAGGCCCAGGTCGGCGGTGTAGACCGTGTGCAGGCGGACGCAGTGAAGTTCTTCATCGCCCACCTTCAGGGTGACATCGGCATCATGGGTGATCGAGATCGCCCATGTACCGGAGGCCACCTCGTGCGAGGGGTCCTTCGTCTTCACGACCTTGATGGCCCCATTGCTCTTGAGAGCCTTGCCGGGCTCAAGTGATCGAGGGATCACGGGGAGCCGAGGCGTGAATACACTGGTGGTTCCACTTGGATCATCCATGGTGCTGCCGGAGACGATGCCCTCGTCAGTCATTGACCAGGCAAATGTTTCCCGGTCCTTGATCTCCACGGTCCAGTTGGACTTCTTCCCGGCGGTCGTCGTGATCTGCACCTGCTGCTTCGCATTCGTCCCGGCGACGATGTCGAACGTCCGTTTCCCTGTGACTGGTTGGAACGCATCATTCCAATCAAGGATGAGTCCCGGGGCTGTCGGATCGCCGCCGCGAATGCCATCGAGGGTCGATTGGGCAAGGCCGGTTGAAGTCGTCGAGCAGCCCGCGAGGCTCCCGATCACCAGGAGGGCGAGGCATGCGGCTGTTCTATTCATTGCATTCCTGGTACAGATCGACGTAGAAGTCCAGCAGTTTGTGCCCCTCGCTCTCGCGGGTCCTGGAATGGTAGAAGCCGAATTTCTTGAAGAGCTCGATGGCCGGCCCACGCTCGATGCGAACGTCGAGCACGATCTTCATGTACGAGTGCTCGCGGCAGTAGGTCAGGGCCTGCTCCATGAGGGCCGTCCCGACCCCGGTACGCCTGTGGCCGGCGTCCACGCGAAGCCGCCGGATCTCGATGACGTCCTCGTCCATTTCCTGGACCCCGATCATGCCCACGACGGCTCCGTCTCGCTGGGCGACCCAGAAGACGTTCTGGTCGGAGTCTCCGAGATAGGCTTCTTCGAAGTTCTCGATGTCCGCGCCGGTATCGTTGATCCGCGTCTGGCCCCCGAACACGCTTTCCTCGAACAGCGCACGGATGGCCGGCAGGTCATCAATGGTTGCGGGACGGATGGTGGTCGAGTCCACGGTGTGCTCCGGGAACAGGTCAGGGAAGGGCATCAAGTTCGAGTACCTCGAACGTGTCTGCGGTCGTATCGAGCAAGCCCACAGTATATCGCTGAGCNGCGTGCAGGGCTCCGGGGTTGAGNACNCGCGTNCCCTGGATGCGTTCATCGCGNGGCAGGTGCGTGTGACCATGGCAGAGGTAGTCAACATGTTCNGACAGCGGCACTTGCATGAGTTCGTCGAGGTGCCCATGCGTGAAGGCGACCGTCTTCCGGCCGCACACAAGCCGGCCAAGAGGGTGTTCGACATGAAGGCCGAGGTGCTCGGCGCGTATGCGAAGTGTTTCCACCACCCAGTCGCAGTTGCCGAACACGATGTGGACATCATGGCCCTGCATGGCATCCAGGACGTCCGTGCCGCCGATGTCACCAAGGTGGATGTAGCGGTCGACGTTGCGCGCAGCCAGCAGTTCCATGGCGAGGCCGACCCGGTCGGCATGCCCGTGCGAATCGGAGATGAGCCCGATGAGCATCGTCCCTACCAGCCCCAGCGTGAACGCGAGATCTCCGCGATCCACTCCTGGTATGAAGCATCGAATTCCTCGAAGTTCTCATTGAAGAAGATCTCGATCAGGCGTCGCCCGACGAGGGTTTCACGATCCGCGTCGGCCTCCTCCGGGCCCACATGCCGGAGAAGCTGCCGATACAGATCGCCTTCAGCGGTCAGCAGCAGGATGTTCTCAAGCGCCGGACGGTATCGGCCGTCCTCGCCATCCTTCAGGAATCGGGCCAGCGCCCAGACCTGCGCGTAATACGTCAGCAAGGTCGACTTGCTCTCGCCGAGCACGTCATGGGGATCGCTTCCAAGGAGAGTTTCAAGCGGAATGAGTGAATCGCTTCGGATCGCCTCGCGGAGGCGGTAGCGTCGTTCCCGGTTCGAGGAGACGCTGAACTCCAGTTCGCCGCGTCGAAGGCGGAACCCCTCGAACAGTGTGGCGATTCCCTCGTCCAGCCAGGGTGGCAACTGGTGCTCGAACGTCGTCTGGGCGTACTGGTGCCAGCCCTCGTGGGAAGCCAGGGCGAGGGTGTCGTGATCCCACTGGCCATCGTCGATGTCATACAGCACGGCGATGCCGTCCGTCGTGAACCCACCGCGGCCGAGGCTTTCGAAGGAGGAGGCCAGATGGGGGAGCATCATCCGCGTCTTGTTCTTCCACTGGCGTCGGTCGCCGAAGAGGTAGGACGTCAAGGGGGCGGGTGGTTGTGGGAGTGTTCCCAGTGATGTCGTGTACTCCACGAGCGCCGCCTCATAGAAACTGGGCAGGTAGGAACGCAGTCGCTCGTTCTGGATGGTGGTGAAGATCTCCCAGCGTGGTGTTACGAGGCAATGACCCTCGACGCCCATGAAGTTCCATGGCTCGATGATGACGGGATCGTCACTGGTAGCCGAATCAAGCCCGATGTACGACGTCCGGACCTGGGTCTGCCTGTGCTGGGGTTGTGATTGGGCGCAGCCTTGCAGGAGGGCCGCCGCGACCAGGATGCCCGGTGTCACTTTTCTCATCCGCCTGCTCCTTCTCCATGTTCCTCGAGTCGAGCGAGGGAGGCTTCGGCTGCTGCCAGGTCATCCTTGGCCCGTGCAAGTGCCTCGCGTGTCTCGTCAACCACGTGGGCCGGCGCCTTGTCGACGTAGTTCTTGTTGGCAAGGCGCATCTTGAACCCGTCGACGGCCTTGGTGCACTCCGTGACCCTGGCCTTCAGTCGTTTTCGTTCCGCCTCGATATCCATCGAGCCGAGGCTCGATGCTCCGTGCACTTCCACTCCCTCGAAGAGGATCGACCAGGAGCCCTGCGGGGCCTCGTCGGCAGGCTCGATCGCATCAAGACCCATCAGGGACATGGCGGCCCGCTCGAGCGGCTCAAGCAGGGTCTTGACCTGCTGAGGGACATGAATCGTGATCCGGTCGCGAGGGCCGATGCCCTGCTCGGCCCTGGCTCTTCGCACTTCGTTCACGAGTTCCTGGGCGCGGGAGAAGAGCGCAGCCGCTTCCCGGTCGACGCTCGAAGTGTCCATGCGTGGCCAGGCCGAAGTGGCAAGCAGGTCGCCCGGGTCGAGCTCAAGTGATGGAAGGCCGGTGCCACCGGCTTCACGGACATGCTGCCAGATGGTTTCAGTGACGAATGGACAGACCGGCTGGACCAGTCGAAGGATCGCATCCAGTACGGACAGGAGGACCTGCTGCTGCCCGGGATCGTCTGCGACCGTCGGCTTGATGCACTCGAGATACCAGTCGCAGAAGTCCCTCCACACGAGGTCGTAGATCGCCTCGGTATAGAGATGCACCTGGAATCCGGCCAGGGCGGTCTCGACGTGCTCAAGAGTCGAGGCGAGTCGCGAAAGCATCCAGCGATCCACCAGGCACAGTTCGTCCAGTGAGGATGGTTGCGCCGGAGACGAGATGCGTCCGAGGGAGAATCGGGCGGCGTTCCACAACTTGGTCGCAAGGTTGCGGCCCATGTCGAACTTCGAGGACGAGTTGACCGCCAGGGGACACTCGTCGGTGGCCTCCGCTTCACCGGTGAGTATTCCGTAGAGGGTCGCCATCTTCTTCGATGGGTCGTCTGGACAGTCCTGTACGGGAGCCGTGACCGTGTAACCGGCTGGACTGGTGATGAACTGCGGAGTGAAGGTCTTCCCGGTGTGCGGGCAGATCAGGTCCAGTGGAAGGCGGACATCCTGCGTCGCCGTCGCGATGGAGGCCATGACGTATCGCAGGGCATCTGTACTGTGCGTCTTGATGATGTCGCGAGGATCCACCCCGTTCCCCAGCGACTTGCTCATCTTCTGGCCATGTCCGTCCTGGATCATGGGATGGATCGCCACGTCGTGGAAGGGGAGGGTTCCATCCCTGAAATACCGGTTGAACATCACCATCCGGCTGACCCACAGGGTGATGATCTCGCGTGCCGTGCAGAGTACCGAGGTCGGGTTGAATGTCTCGAGCAGGCCATCGAGGCCCTCAAAGGCGCCGGGATTCGGCCAGCCCATGGTCGACAGGGGCCAGAGGGCCGAGCTGAACCAGGTGTCGAGAACATCCTCGTCCCGGGCATATCCCTCGGTTTCAAGCTCCGCCTCGAGTTTCTCATGTCCGTGATCGATGCATGCGAAGACGGTCAGCTCGTCATTGGCCCGATCGACGCGAAGCATGGTCGATCTTCCCTCCGCGGTCGCCGCGCATGGAAGGCCGCAGCCGTCGCTGTCGAGAATGAGACCATCGGGCCCCGGATCGGAGGAGGCTTCGGAGACGCTGAAAGTTCTTGACCAGACCGGGATGCGATGTCCCCACCAGAGCTGCCTGCTGATGCACCAGTCCCGCAACTGTTCGTGCCATGACTGGAAGGTGCGGGCATACCGCTCGGGCGTGAAGCGGAGTTGCCCGTCATGTTCATGCGGGCCATCGGCGCGTGCCGGTGGTTCCCCGTTCATCTGGTCCGCGGCCATGGCCCGGAGGGCCTCGCCACCGAGACGGTCATCGGTGACGCGGACGTACCACTGGTCACTGAGGTACGGCTCGATGGGGGCGTGGGAACGATAGCTGTGCCCGACGGTGTGCTCGTAGTCGTGGATGGTTCCAAGCAGTCCCTCGTTGCGGAACCAGTCGACAATGGCGGTGCGGGCCTCCTCGCGTGAGAGTCCGATGAAGGGTTTGCATGCATCGGTGGCGTCATCCCACCCGTGTCGATCGGAGATCGAGCCGTCGGGCGCCATGACATTGATGACGTCCAGGTCGTGGCGAAGGCCCAGGTCCCAGTCATTGGTGTCGTGTGCAGGTGTCACCTTGAGGAACCCGGTTGCGAAAGCGGCCTTGGGATCATCACCGACACCGGGCATGACCACGTAGTCATCCTCGACGATCGGGATGCGTCGACCGACGATGGGAAGCACCACGTGCCTGCCTCGCAGTCCCTCGGCCCGTGGATCGGCGGGATTCACAGCCACGGCGGTGTCGCCGAGCATCGTTTCCGGCCTGGTCGTGGCGACGGTGACATGGCCATCGCCATCTTCAAGCGGATAGCGCAGTTCGTACATGTGCCCCGAGACTTCGAGCATGTCGACCTCGTCATCGGCGAGGGCGGTCCGCGTCACCGGGTCCCAGTTCACCAGGCGCTTGCCGCGGTCGATCAGCCCGTCATCGAAAAGCTTGAAGAAGGCGGACCGCACGGCGGCGGTGCAGACGGGGTCCATCGTGAAGCGCGTTCGTTCCCAGTCACAGGAGGCGCCCATGAGCCGGAGTTGCTCGAGAATGGTCGCCTCGTACTCGTCCTTCCACTCCTGCGTCTTCTCGACAAAGGCTTCGCGCGTCATGTCCGTGCGCCGGATCCCCTGGAGTGCCAGTCGTTTCTCGACCACGGATTGCGTCGCGATACCCGCATGATCGGTTCCAGGCATCCAGAGCGTCTTCTCTCCTCGCATGCGGTGGTAACGGATGAGGATGTCCTGGAGCGTGTTGTTCAACGCATGCCCGAGGTGCAGTGCGGCCGTGACATTCGGTGGGGGAATGAGAATGCTGAAGGGCATCCCTTCGCCAGCGGGCTCGACATGCCCCATGGCGGCCTCTTCCCACCGGGTCCGAACCAGTGGCTCGGCCTCGGCAGGTGAGTATGATTTGGGCAAATGCACCACTGGTGACGGGGACGACATGCGACGCATGATAGACGAGCCTTGGCGGAGACTCTCGAGCATGACCCTCGCGGCGGTATTCCTC
Organism: Phycisphaerae bacterium; assembly: GCA_002722935.1. Lineage (GTDB taxonomy): Bacteria > Planctomycetota > Phycisphaerae > Phycisphaerales > SM1A02 > SP202. Next base: position 16,818 of record PBMX01000002.1, read on the forward strand.
GCGGGATGCGGCTCGCCCGATGAGGATGTCGCACGGGCTCCACAGGTTGATCATGCCCAGGTCGAGGCGGCACTCGACGCCGCAGAGCGGTACATGGCCCAGGGAAACATGGTCGAGGCCGAGGCCATCGCCATGGAGCTTTCCAGAACGGCCCCCGACCATTTCGCTCCCCATGATCTGCTGGGGCGGATCTGCGTCGGACAGGCCCTGGCCCTCAGAGCCAGGGGCTTCGAGGAGGGAGCCACCGCGGCCTTTGTCGAAGCGCATGATCACTATGCCGAAGCGGTCCGAAAGGCTCCAGCCATCCCCGGCCTCCAGCAGAGCGCCGGTGAAATCGCCCAGTTGGCGGGCAGGCACGAGGCTGCGATGGAACACTTCAAGTCTGCGGCATCGTTGTCACCGGATGACCCGGCGCCACCCCTCTACATTGCGCAGTTGCTGCTTGCCAGCCCCGAACCTGAACAGGCTCGCCCCTGGATCGAGACGGTCCTGTCGATCGTTCCAAATCAACCCCACGCGCTGGCGACTCGAGCCGTCCTCGAAATGGAACTGGGCAACTGGCCCGAGGCCTTCGAGTCGATCGAGGCTGCGCGTGCATCGCAACCTTCAGATCTTGTAATCCGTGTCATCGAGGCACGCCTGCATCGCCGGCATGGTGACTCCGAGCGCGCCATCGAGTTGCTGCTGTCCTTGCCGATGCGGCAGCAGGCCAAGGAGGGTGTTGTGGGGGAGCTGGCCTTGAACTGGGATGCGATCGATCGACCTGATCGCTCCGCCGAAGCCTGGGCTTTCTGCTTCGCCTCGATGTCGGATGCCCGTGGATCGGGCCGCATCGCCTTGAAGGTCGCCGCCTCATGGATCATGGACGGACAATTCGAGAAGGCGGCGGTCTGGATCGACCAGGCGGAACTTCTGGGTGCACCTGCTGAGCTGGTCGAGGAGGTTCGTGCACTGGCCAGGGAGGCCGAGGACGTTCAGGATTGATCCTCGTCCCCGTCGAGAGGCTCGGCTCGGCGACCCGCTTCGGCCCATGGGTCCACACGCGTTTCAGTCTGGTGGCGAAGTGCAGCCTTCCTTCGCGCAATGCTCCTTCCCCTGATGGCGGATACCTGGAGGAGGACCAGCAGGACGACGATCAGGCCGAGGATCACGGCAGCGAGGATGAAAACCAGTGATCGCTCTGGCTCATCACCCTGCGAGACGGGGGGGATGGAGGCGGCCAGGACCGTGGACGTGGTGTACCAACTCGGCATGGAGTCACTCTATCAGGGGGCTGGATTCGAACCTCCGGGGGGTCTCCTGCGTACCTGTAAGCGTCCCTGGAGCCGTTAAATGACGAAAAGCGACGGTTGAGGGGCCAAAAGGATGAAGGGTGAGGCCACATGAGCCGATCCTCTGTATGGACAGGGGCATTCCGGGCGCACCGGGATCCTCGTCCCGCATGAATCAACCTCCAGAGTGGGATGGGACACGCATGAAGATCCAGGATCATCGAATCTGCTTGACGCTTTCGGCCATCGTGGTGATGGGGATCACCGGTGCGGGGGTTTCTTCCCAGGGAAGTGGTTCATGGTCGGATGACGTCTGGGAGGCCTCGATCGATGGCGATCGCAACAGGCTGGAGACGCTGCTCACCGAGGCCCCGGAACTGGAAGGCGCGTTGTACGAGTCCTACCGCGCACGTCTTGAGGACTGGGGCCAGCATCGCATCGACAACCAGGAGTTCATCAAGACTCGTCGTTCAGAGACGCACGAGCAACTCGTTGCGGCGCTCGAGGAGAACAACCTGCTCGACGCGCTTCGTCTCGCGGTTGAATACCAGACGCTCAGTGACGACTTCGACGCAAGTCTCGAGGAACCGTCCGTCAAGGAGGCCATCGATCGATCGGAGAAGGCGCTACCGGACATCATCGCCGATCGAGACTGGCTCTATGCGCAGGAAGTACTGCTTCGACTGCGAACCCTCTACGAGGACACGTCCTTGCACGATCGATACGAGGCGTTCGATCGTCGAATGGAGGGCAACGGGCAGCGCATCGTGCTGCTTCGTCGATACGCGAGGGAACGACTCTACGAACTCTACGTCAAGCGAAACGAGCGACTCGGCGAGGAGCCACCGGACCGGTTCAACGAGTCACTGGCTGATCGCTGGAAGCAGGAGGTCGAGGGCATCGATCGTGACATGGTCGTCGAGGCGCTCGAGACTTCCGTTGACGAGCACATCTCGGATTCAGGGTGGGAACCGATCTACGAGGGCGGTTTCGATGCACTCGAGGTGCTCACCAATACGCATTCACTTTCAGGGACCTTCCCGGGGATGGCGGACGATCCCTTGCTCGCCTCCTGGCATGATGGCCTGGCCACGTTGGAAGCCGAGGTCGAGGCCCAGGTCGAAGCCGGCCGGGCTCCGCATCGCGTGGCGGGCTACTGCTTCGATGCGTTGGATACGCTCAACGACAAGACAATCGATCTTCCCGACAGCGTGTTGTGGAGGGAATTCGGGGATGGTGCTCTCAGGCCGCTGGACCCGTACACGTCGATCATCTGGCCCTACGACATCACCGAGTTCAACCGGCAGATGGAAGGCAAGTTCATCGGCGTCGGAATCATGATCTCCGAATCGGAGATCGGGGACATCAAGGTCGTCTACCCGCTCGAGGGCAAGCCGGCCTACCAGTCCGGCGTTCTGCCCGACGACATCATCCTTGAAGTCGATGGCCAATCGACGGCTGGTTGGACTGTCCAGGATGCGGTGCACCACATCACCGGCCCCAGGTACACGAATGTCACGCTCGGCATCTCCAGAGAAGGCCGCGAGGAACTTCTGGAGATACCCGTCACGCGCGATCTCATCAAGATGCACTCCGTCAAGGGATGGCGGAAGACCGGCCGGACCGACTCGGGTGATCCGGAGTGGGACTGGTACATCGACCAGGACAATCGCATCGGGTACGTGAAGTTGACCCAGTTCAACGAGGACACCTACACCGATCTTCGTGACGCCATCGGTGAGATGCGCGACGAGGGCGAGCCCAGGGGGCTGATACTCGACCTGAGGTTCAATCCAGGCGGCCTGCTCACGAGCGCGTACCAGATCAGCGACATGTTCGTCTCGGAAGGGCGCATTCTCTCCGGCGAAGACAAGTTGGGACGGGAATCATTCGTCCTTGATTCACACAGGCACAACACCTTCCTCGGGGACATCCCGACGGTCGTCCTCATCAATCAGGGCTCCGCCAGTGCAAGCGAGATCGTTTCCGGCTGCATTCAGGCTCACGAAGCCGGCGTGGTCTTCGGAGAACGAAGCTTCGGCAAGGGAAGCGTGCAGACGGTTCACCAGGTCACTCAGGACTCGAAGCTCAAGTGCACGACGCAGTACTACCGGCTTCCCGAAGGAGTCACGGGCATCGAGGGTCGCCTTGTCGACAAGGAGTTCTCCGAACTGGACTGGGGGGTCGCCCCGGACATCGAGATCGAGATGAGTCCCGACCAGATCGAGAAGTCGCTTTCACTCCGTCTCAAGGCGGATCGCCTCCCGGGTGATCCGCTGCCGGCAGGACCCGAGGGTCTTGACGAGGAGGGCGAAGAAAAGCCGGATGTCGATGAACTCCTCTCGAGGGGCCTCGATCCGCAACTCGAACTGGCCGTCCTGGTGCTCCAGGCCCGATGCCTCTCGGATTCGGTCGCGGGCATGCCACAGGCGAAACTCGACGAGGATTGAGCTTCCTGCACTATCCATTCGAATAGTCCCTTCCTGGAACGTACACTCCTGTTCCAGGTTGAAGCTGTCGATTGGAGGAAGCCGTGTTGAAGTTCAGTTGCATCATGGTGGGGCTCATGGCCCTGCTCGTCGATGGAGAACCATCGCTTGATCGAGGGCCATCGACGTTTCGCGTCGCCTCCTACAACATGCTGAACCTCTTCGACCACGAGGATGATCCGGCCATCACGGGCGACATCGACGACCTCCCCATTGCGACGACCGACGGACGGTGCCGTTCACTGGCAGCGGCCATCCGCGAGGTCGATGCGGATGTTCTGGCGCTTCAGGAGATCGAGTCGGCCGCCTGTCTGGAATGGTTTCGTGACACCTACCTGGATGGGATGGGCTACGACCACCTGGTATCCCTAGACGTGGGCTACTACCGGGGCGTCGAGAACGCTGTTCTCAGTCGTTTCCCGCTCAGCGGAGCCTCGGCTCCACCCATGATCCCGATCGATGATGTCGTACGACATGGGGGCGGTTGGGCCGACCCGGTCGAGGGTGACGACACCACGACATACCAGCGGACGCCGCTGCGTGTCGATGTGAAGACGCCCTCGGGCTACGAGATGACGCTCTTCGTCGTACATCACAAGTCCGGATACTCGTATCGACATCGCCGCGAGGGAGAGGCCCTCAAACTCGTCGAGCTCGTCGATGCAGTCCGGGCGGGAGATCCCGATCGAAACATCATCCTGCTCGGTGATTTCAATGCGGCTCCATGGGATCGATCAATGGATGTCTACAGGGATGCGGGTTTCATCGACGTCTTCGCCGATCCATCCGTGGAGCGAGCCAGGACGCACGAATCGAATCGCACGATCGACTTCATCCTCATGAACAGCGCTGCGCACCGTGAACTGATCCCCGGTTCACAGAAGGTGCACGAGACGAAGTCGCCCCCGGAGAACTACGACTGGCGGACCGATCCCCGGCCGGACGAGTGTCCTTCGGATCACCGCCCGATCTGGATTGAAATGACGGGGTCTGATCGAACCTGATCAGGATTCCAGCAGCCTGCGGACTTCCTCGGCATCCTTGTCACCACGACCCGAGCAGTTGATCACCAGNTGTGCATCGGCTGACATGCCCGGGGCNAGTTGNAGGGCNCGGGCGATGGCGTGTGATGATTCAAGCGCCGGNATGATGCCCTCNAGTTCNCTGCAGAGCCTGAAGGCGGCCAGNGCTTCCTCGTCCGTGACGGAGTCGTAGGAGACNCGNCCGGNNGCGTGCCAGTNGGCGTGCTCCGGNCCCACGCCGGGATAGTCCAGCCCGGCGGAGCAGGAATGCACTTCAGCGGTCTGCCCGTCGGGATCCTGGAGTACCACGCTTCGAGAGCCATGAAGTACGCCGGGACTTCCGTGCTTCAAGGTTGCTGCATGCTCGCCTGGAGCCTCGCTGCGCCCACCAGCCTCCACGCCGTGAAGAGCGACATCCGCATCATCGATGAAGGGGTGGAACATCCCGGCCGCATTGGAGCCGCCGCCGACACAGGCGACGACTGCATCCGGAAGCCTGCCGATGGCCTCGATGCACTGGGCGCGTGTTTCGCTGCCGATGACGGATTGGAAGTCCCTGACCATCGCGGGGAAGGGGTGGGGGCCTACGACCGAACCGATGATGTAATGGGTGTGTTCGACCGATCCCATCCAGTCGCGAAGCGCGGCATTGGTGGCGTCCTTGAGTGTTCTGGAGCCATCCTCGACGACGATGACCCGTGCGCCCAGGAGGCCCATGCGGAACACGTTGAGGGATTGTCGGCGTGCATCTTCGGCGCCCATGTAGACATCGCACTGAAGCCCGAAGCGTGCGCAGGCGGTGGCTGTGGCGACACCATGCTGTCCGGCTCCCGTCTCGGCGATGATGCGCTGCTTGCCCATGCGCTTCGCGAGCAGGGCCTGGCCGATCGTGTTGTTGATCTTGTGGGCTCCCGTGTGGGCCAGATCCTCCCGCTTGAGCCAGATGCGTGCGCCTCCGGCCGACTCCGCCAGGCGAGGGGCGTCGGTCAGGGGCGTGGGACGGCCGGCATAGTCGGACAGGAGCGAGTCCAGTTCGTTCTGGAAGGCCGGGTCGGACACGGCTTCCATCCATGCCTGTTCAAGTTGATCGAGAGCGGCGACGAGGGTCTCCGGCACGTAGCGTCCGCCGAAGTCGCCGAAGCGTCCGTCGAGTCCTGGATGATGCTCGGTCCGTGTCATTGTCATCAGGATACGCTCGTTCCAAGGTGGCGTGCGTAGAAGTCCAGTTCACGTTCCTTGACATCGGCACTGTGGAGACCGAAGCCGACATGCTCGTGCTCGGCTCCCGTCCGTTCAAAGAGCATTCGTTCGACCAGTCCGGGCGGGCCGAGGGCTTCGATGGCATCGAGGAAGGACGATTGGCCGGCCCAGTCGACCCACTCGTCGGCCATTGAATGGACGGCGAGTATGGGGATCGGCGTCCATGCCTGCAGGTGTTCGATGGGATCGATGGCACGGATGGTCGCGTCATCGCAGTGGGAGAACATGGGCCTGGCGCGCTGGTGGGCCCATGACCCGGTGGCCGCTTCCAGGACGGCGCACCGGAAGTCGTGCGGCCTGGTCATCCTGGAGATGGCGGTCATTCCCCCGGCGGACATGCCGCCGATGCCGATGCGCATCAGATCGACTCCGAGGGCCTCCGCGCCGGCTGCGACCAGGCCATCGAGTTCCTGGAGCATCATCCGGATCACGTCCAGTACATGGGTTGGACCTTGGAGGACCGGGTCGTATCGGTCACCATGACCAGGCAGGTCCGGAGCGATGACGGCAATCCCGCTCCTGATGAGGCGGAGAAATCGTCCGGGGTCGACTTCCTTCCAGGCCGTGCGTCCATGCAGCCATACGACCGCCGGGGGCCTTGAATCAACGGGTGCCTCCGTCGGCTCCAGGAGCATGGTGGGAACGGAGGTGGGCCCGAGCGATTCAATGCGACAACTTCTTCGCAGTGCCTGCGGAAGCGAGGTGAATCGTTCCTGGGGGGGAGGGGTGCCGATCTCGCATTCATCGGCCTGCAGACCCGGGTTCCTTCACAGCATGGTTCGGGCATTGACGCGGGGGGCTGTCGATACGATCCTGCGTCCATGCCCAGGATCATCGGTGGGACCTATCGTTCCCGCATGCTCGAATCCGTCCAGTCCCTGACCACTCGTCCCTACTCGGATCGTGTGAAGGAGTCGGTGTTCAACATCCTCCAGGGGCATGTCGAGGGTTCGAACATCCTGGATCTCTTCGCAGGGGTGGGGACGATGGGGCTCGAGTCGGCCAGTCGCGGGGCTGCGCAGGTCATCTGCGTCGAACAGGATGCGAAGGTGCATGCAGTGCTCCAGAGCAACATCGAACTGCTTGAATGCGGCGACATCGCGGAAGCGGTGCGGGGAGATGCACTTGCCTCGACGCCGCTGCTCAGGGCCCCCAGGCCCCTCCACGTGATCTTCATGGATCCGCCATTTGCCATGATGAAGGATGATCGTCTTCGTGGCAGGGTGCTCCAGCAGGCTGGACGCCTGGCGGAACTGCTTGATGAAGGCGGTTGGCTCGTGCTACGGACACCCCTGTCGGCTGACAAGGTCGATCATTCTGTTGAAGGACTCGAAGGGCCCGAGGTGCGCACCTACAAGAAGCAGCATCACGTGCTGTTCTACGTGAAGTCCGAGGGGGAAGCATCATGAGTGGTGCGGCCGGGAATCAACTGTCGCTCAGGGATGCAGCGATCGACGTCGTACGCCGACTCCAGGAAGCAGGGCACACCGCCTATTTTGCCGGTGGGTGCGTTCGAGATCGGCTGCTGGGACATGAGCCGGAGGATTACGACGTTGCGACGGATGCGTTGCCCGATGCAATCAAGCGGTCATTCAAGGGGACTCGTCGAGTCGGCGAGTCCTTCGGCGTCATGCTGGTACGTTCGCATGGGCACGTCATCGAGGTCGCGACGTTCCGGGCAGATGGCACCTATTCCGACCACCGTCATCCCGATGAAGTGATCTTCAGCAATGAGCATGATGACGCGGCACGGCGGGATTTCACGATCAACGGTCTGTACGAGGATCCGATCGCGGGTCTGATCATCGATCACGTCGGCGGGCAGGCCGACCTCGAGGCTGGTGTGATACGTGCGATCGGAACTCCCGATGCCCGTTTCGAGGAAGATCATCTTCGCATGCTCAGGGCGATCCGATTCGCCGCCAGGTTCCAGTTCGAGATCGAGACGGATACGGCCGTGGCCATATCCAGTCGTGCGGGGAATCTCCAGGGAGTCTCCGCCGAACGCATCGGCCAGGAGTTTCGCCGGATGGCGACCAATGGCCTGTGGGGGCCTGCGATGAGACTTGCCAGCGAACTGCAACTGGCGGGTGTCATTCTTGGCGAGGTGGCGGGACCTTCCGACTGGCCCCGATGTGATCATCTTGATTCATGTGATCCGCCTCCATCATCGACCCGGTTCGAGGCGGCCATGGCAGCCTGGCTCCTTGATCAGGGGGAGGCGGGTGAGGACTGCCGCGAGCTCATCGGGGATCGTCTCGTTCTCTCGAACCAGGAACGTGCCAGGCTTGACGCCATCTTGTCCGTGCACGAGCGTGTCGGGGCGGAGTGGGAGGAAGCGGGCGTTGCAACCTGCAAGCGACTGGCATCGTCCGCCGTATTCGGTGTCTGTCTCGAATTGATACGGGCGGTCGACGGTCAATGGGCCGCTTCCATCGAGTCCAGGGTCGAGGATCTATCCGTCTCCGGCCTGTCTCCAGATCCGCTCCTTGGGGGTGCTGACCTGCTTGAAGCAGGCATCGAGGCCGGCCCTGGCCTGGGGCGTATTCTCGATGCCGTCTATGACGCGCAGCTGGAGGGTGAGCTGGAGGATCGTGAATCCGCCATCGAATTGGCCCTCGATCTGGCTTCGCGGGGTTTCGCGGGGGGTTGAGATCCAAAAAATCGATGTTTCCCATGAAACATGGATGGGCTGGAATCGTCCTATACTGGTGACAATCAGGATCTGGAGATCGCTGTTCTGTGCCTTGAGGATCGGCTTCATGGAAGGGCGGCTGTTTCCAGCCCTTGATTCGATGTCTCCAGGAGGAGTGGTTTACGCCATGAACTCACCACGAATACCCCACTCGCTGATCGCTCTTGCCTTTGCCCTGCTGCTTGCCGGCATGGCCTGGGCGGGGACACAGGACATCGTCCACATGGATGATGGCCGCGTTCTGCATGGCCAGATCATCAAGGAAACCGACAACGCCATCGTCTTTGATTATCTCAATCCCGACCTTGGCATCTCCGTCACGATGACGCTTCCGAAGTCGAAGATCCTGAGAGTCGAGCGTGATGTTGAAACCGGCGAGACGTCGACGACGCCGGGGCAGCCTTCAGGCGACGATGATCGTGATGAAGCCTCCGGCTCCGCGGGGACATCCGGGGATGAGGCCTCGACTCCAAGCGGCCAGGTCACGAGTTTCTACTCGATTCCACTTCATGGTGATGTCGGAACCGACATCACCCACACGATCTACGATGACATCATCGATGAGATCAACACGCTCCGTCCGGACGTGGTCATCTACGAGATCGACAGTGGCAAGTCGATTTCACACGACATGCTCTCATGGTGGATGGGGCAGCAGGTCAGCGATGAAGGCAACTGGTGGGAGAGCGATCCCACCGACCGGCAGGAACACATCTTCTACCTCGTAAGCGAGATGGAAAAGATCGTTCTGATGTTCCAGCACAAGGTCCCTTCCAATGTCCGGCAGGTCGTCTGGATGAAGAACGCCACGGGTCCCGCGGCGATTCTCGCCATGAGCTGGGAAGAGATGTACATGCACCCGGATGCATCCTTCGGGACGCTCGGGCAGCTCTGGGCGGGCACATTGTTCGAGGACGCGGACGTCAGGAAGAAGATGCAGGGGGCCTCTTTCGGCGCCGTCAAGGCGTTGACCCAGTTCGGCAGGCATGACGATGCATTCGTGATGGGGCTGCTTGACCCGACGCTCCCACTGAGCTTCAGTTGCCGTGGTCGCGAGGCCATCTGGTACAACCACTCTCTTGGCGACATTCCCGTCTCCGCCACGCAACAGGAGTCCTTTGGTGACGAGTTCACGAACCGAAGAGACCCTCGTTCAGGGTTGCCCGTGGGCCTCGAGTTCTCGGCCAGGCCCTGCGAAGAGTTCCTCATCAGTGATGGAACGGCTGAAACCCTCCAGGACCTTGCAATGCTCATGGGATATCGCGAGTACAAGGTCGAGGAGACGGAGGCACTGATCGGTGTAGCCGAGTACAGGGAGAAGTGGCGCGCAATGCTGAAACGCGCCTACGAAGCATTCGAGGACTACCAGAAGTACATGTCTCGTGGAACGCTGTCCGATCTCCAGAAGGCGAAGACCGCCTTGACGCGGATCATCGGGATGGTCCGTACCAACGCATCTGTCGCAATGCGAGTCAGGACGTTGACCGGCGCCGATCTGACGCAGCTTGAAATCATGCTTGAGAACCTCAAGGCTCAGATCAGGCAGATGGCTCGTGGTGGTGGCGGCGGCGGTGGTGCCGGCGGCGGCGGACGTGGTGGTGGTGGAGGTCCTCAGCGACCATAGGAAGGGTTCTGCAGCCCTGTTGAAAACACTAGTAGGAAATCTCCGATGAATGCATTCATGAAACTGGCCTTGGCCGTCTCCCTTCTCCTTGCAGCCTCCACGGCGTCACTGGCGGAGGACGTATCCGTCCTTCTTCCCAATGGCGAGAGTTGGCGTGGCGATACGAGCGAAGAAGTCACCGTTCGATACCAGGATGGCACCGAAGTCACTGGTCGTATCACGAAATCAGCCGACCTGTACATCGTGCTCCAGATGGGTGACGGCCCGGACGGCGAGATCCTTCTTCCTCTCTCGGAACTGGCCTCCATTACATCCGGCGAAGGCCACTCTTCCGCCCCAGATGCATCGGGAGATGACGCTCCTGCAGCGACGGGCGAGGCAGCGGCTGGATCCGGTGGAAATGTCGAAGGCGATGATGATGCGACATCCGCATCGTCCAAGGGCTCCAAGGGGGTCTTCTACATTCCCTTCCGTGACAAGCCATTCGGTGGAATGGTAGGCGATTCCATCAGGGTCGAGGAACTGCGCGAGATCATCTCCCAGGCAGACAACGAGGGCCCCGGGCAGATCATCGTGCTCGACATCGAGTCGGGCGGCGGCAGCGTCATCGAGGCCATCCGGATCTGCGAGACGATCCAGGAAGCCAAGGACCGACATACCTTCGTGGCATGGCCCGGATACGCGATCTCGGCGGCCGCCTACATGTCCCTTGCATGTGATCGGATCGTCTTCAAGTCCAACGGCAGGCTTGGTGCCATCACGATGCACCGCAGCGGACAACCGGTCTCGGACGAGGAAGAGCGGCGTTGGACGACGATGCTCGAGCATACGCTCGAAGAGGCGGGGCATTCACCCTATTGGGCGAAGGCCATGGTCAAGAACGCGGGTTTCCTGTCCTACGTGAAGGATCCCGTGACCGGCGAATGCGAGCACTTCAACCAATACCAAGGACTCCCGGGTGAAGTCATCCTCTCGACCTACGAGGAGAACTGCGTCGTGAACTGGGAGACCGCCGTCGAGTCATGCCTCGCCTACGGGAGGGCCGACTCGAAGGAGGAGCTCGCCGAGATCCTCGACCTTCCGTCCTGGAATGAACTGGGAACCGGGCAGGAACTCTACGATGACTGGCATCGGACCCTGATCAAGTGCAAGGAAGACATTCGAAAGACGAATGCCGAGCTTGGACGCCTTGGCGAGTTCAACAGGCTGACCCAGATCACGAAGACCATCGCGATCTACAGGAAGTGGCTTCGTTGGTGGAGAGATGCGCCGAACTACTGCTTCGGCAAGATTCCCATGGAGAAGGACATCGAAAAGATGATCGAGGAACTGGAACTTGAACGCAGGAATCTGGCCAGGCGTCCTTGAGCCGGCCGACGATCCTGTGCAACAGCCCGCCTTCGGCGGGCTGTTTCATTTCCAGTCGATCGTGATTTCTAGAGTCCGCTGTCGAGGAAGCGGAGAGTTGCAGGGCCGACGGTGAACTCCATGCCGTTCTCGATACGGATCGATTCGACGCGTTCGCCGTCGAGGAAGGTGCCGCCGCTGGACTGGAGGTCTCGAAGATGGACTTCGTGTCCATCCTGCTCGATCGAACAATGTTCCCTCGAGACGCTCCGGGCATTGATCTGGATGTCGCAACCTTCATCGCGACCGACGATCAGTTCGTCCGTATCGCCGAGGGCGAAGGCCTTGATCATGTCGCCAGACCTGTTGAGTACCTGAAGTTCAAGCATATCGCGTGCTGTTCCTCTGCTTCCATTGTCGCAGACGAGAGCCTCGTTTCAAGCGCTAGCAGCAGAAACTCATCTTCAACAGGGCCTCAGGGTGCCCCAAGTCCGCTGTTATCAGCATGATGGAGCGTCCAAGACGCCTTCAGCACGCTCGCGTACACTTCCCGCCATGCGTTGGCTCGTCGATCTCTCCTACGTCGTCGCCATGCTGGTGAGTGCCCCCATTTGGCTCACCAGGATGATTCGCCGTGGCCGCATGCGCACTGATTGGGGGGGACGTTTCGGACGGACACCGACCAGTGCAGCCAGGTCGTCGGAAACAGGTACCAGGGTGCTTCTTCATGCCGTCTCCGTCGGTGAAGTAAATGCAATCCGTGGCCTGGTGGCCACCCTCAGCGCCTCCGGTCATGACGTGGTCGTTGCGGTCACGACGGATACCGGATTCCAGAGAGCCTCGGCGCTGTTTGGGCAGCGGCACCAGGTCGTTCGTTATCCACTCGACCTTTCATGGTCCGTGAATCGGTTTCTCGATGCGATCCAGCCCGACGTCGTCGCCCTCGTGGAACTCGAGGTGTGGCCGAACTTCACCGCCGCCTGCCGCAGGCGGGCGATCCCCGTGCTGATCATCAATGGACGCCTGACGTTGCGAAGTGTCCGGCGCTATGGTCGCTTCGCCCCGTTCATCCGACCCATGTTCAGCCGAGTCAGCTGGGTCGGTGCACAGGATCAGGCGATCGCGGACCGATTCAGGCAACTGGGCATTGCCCCGGACCGCATCGAGGTGGCCGGGAACATGAAATGGGACAATGCACGTCTCGCGGAAGGCATCGATGGCAGCGAGGAGTTGCGCGAGGCGATGGGCATCGACCCGGACAGGCCGCTGGTCGTCGCTGGTTCAACCGCGCCCGATGAGCACGCATTGATACGTGATGCGATTCCAGAAGGCTGCCAACTCCTCTGCGCCCCACGGAGGCCGGAGTGGTTCGATGATGCCGCGGGTGTACTTGAAGGTTGCGCTCGTCGTTCGAGGGGCGAGCAAGGCTCTTCCAGCGGGCGATACCTGCTGGACACGATCGGGGAGTTGTCACAGGCCTATGCCCTCGCTGATGTCGTCATCGTCGGCCGGAGTTTCGGTTCCCTGCATGGTTCCGATGTCACGGAGCCCATTGGTCTGGGCGTGGCGACCATCGTCGGGCCGGCTGTCTCGGATTTCAGTTCCATGGTGAGCCTGCTGGTCGAAGCTGGTGGCCTGGTCCAGGCAACGCGTGACGAGCTTCCGGGGACGGTCTCGAACCTGCTTGCCCATGAAGACGCTCGGCGGGAACTGGCACAGCGAGGTCGAGCAGCCATTCGTTCACAGCAGGGCGCCACAGAGCGCTTTGCCACCGCGATCGCCGATGCCCTTGAAACATCGCCCTGAAACAACACTCCGGCCCTACTTGGGGCCGGAGTGTTGGGGGAGAAAAGAAACAGATGGGTCGTTGTAGATGCGACGTGTGCAGGTCGCATGGTGTTCACATCCTGAAGCGGAAAGGACCAGGAGGAGGCCATGAATCGTCCCCGCTTCACCCATATCTACGGAGGGGGAGGGGAGAGGGTTCCCCCAAGGCCGAAAAACAGGAAATTTCGGCTCAGGCACGGCTGAAGGCCTCTTTCGGCTGGCATGTGGGGGGGGTAGCCTTTGGGGATGGATGAGCAAGCACTGCTCCAGCACATCATTGATTCCACGGCTGGAACGCCCGGTGTGGTCATCGGCCCCGGCGATGACATGGCCCTCGTCGAGGTTCCCGGCGTCAAGGGTGCCAACGGGTTGCTCGTCTCGGTGGACCAGGTCATCGACGGGGTGCACGTGCGGGCCGAGACGACCCCCTGGTCGTCCATC
>PBMX01000003.1 GCA_002722935.1 Phycisphaerae bacterium
CCCGTGGTGGTTTGGGGATGGAATCCCCTCGAGTTGCTGGAGATAGAGGGAGTTGATGTTCGCCCAGTACCAGGCGCACATGGCTTCCCGCGGCATGGTGGGCCATTCCTCCGAAAGACGGGAACCCGGCGCGGGCCGTGGACGTGCGAAGTCCGACATGTCATCGCATGCAAGGAGGTTCTTCGCCGCCCAGGTCGCATCGGAGGAGAGGACCTCGGATGAGCAGGCTTCACGGTAGATGTTTCCGAATTTGCCGGTGTGCCAATTCATCATGGATGTCACGACTTCGCGTCCATCACGGTGGAGCAGGACGAAGCGGCATTCTTCTTCTTGATGCAGATCCTTGAGAAAGGGCCCATAGGTGACGTTCTTCTCGCCATAGGAACCATGTAGTTTCATGCCTTCCCTGACTCGGGAAACGACCTGGGATTTCATCTTCCCAAGGGCTGTCTCCTGATCGATGAGTCCGTCCATGTAGAGTCGACCCTCCCTGTCGAGATTTGGGGAGGGCTCGATGGCACATGTACCGGAGGGGGAGAGGTCCAGCAGCCGGGCGAGGGCCGTTGATCCGGCTCGGGCGCTCGAGATGAGGTAGTAGGGAATCACGGATTTGGACGCCTCAGGATGATGCGTTCATTCTCCTGACTTCGGACATATGCCCATTCTAGCGGCCTTCCTTCTGTGGGGCATTTCGTCTCATTCCGGCCCTTTCTGGTTATGCTGGCAGTCTATTGGAGAGTCAAGTGCCGCAAGGAGATATCGATCCATGGCCGTACAGCAAGAACCAAGTTATCGACGGAACCTCGGGAAGGTCAGTTACACGTACAAGGACGGTGGCGCCCAGGGCGAGTTCATGAATGCCTGTCGAATGGCGGCCTGGAGAAATGCCATCGAGAAGCATTCGATTTCCACGGACTGCATTCTTGACGTGGGCTGTTCATACGGCTCGTGGGCGGAGAATTGGCGAGCGCTTGGATTCAAGAAGCTTCATGGCATCGAGCCGAATCCCGAGGCGGTGGAGAAAGCCAGGCTGGTCTTCGACGAGGTGGAGCACGGGTTTCTCGAGGAAGTCGTTGGATCCATCGAGCCCTCGGAAACCGTGGCTGCCAATGGGGTCATCGTCCACATTCTTGAACGCGAAGCCGAGAGACGATTCCTCGAGGAGTCGGCGAGCCTTGTTGCGGCTGGTGGACACCTTCTGTTCAGCGTGATCAACTGCGAGTACTACGTGACTCCGGCTGGTCGAGAGCCATTTGATGGTCCCAACAGCTGTACGCGCACGCTTGATCATCATCGCGATGTTGCCGCGGAGGCAGGCCTTGAGATCATTGACCAGATCGGTACCTTCATCAATCCATGGTGCCTCGCGGAGTTCGACTTCGTCGCCAACACCGAGGGGATCAAGGCGGAGGGAGACCTGTGGGCTGGATGGGAGCATGTTTCCAACGCCCATCGACCGCACACCCTCGTGCCATTTGCCGAGGCCCTCTTCGTTGCGAGGAAGAGCTGACCTGGATGAGGTTCAATCAGTTCGTTGTTTCAATCCAGTTGTAGTTGGACAGGCCGTTTGTAAATCGCCTGCCGGAGTCATGGCGGAAATCGTCATGTGTCCTCCGCTTTGAATGCCCAGGCTGTTCACGTCAGCATTCGACGAGCAGCATTGGTAAAGAGGAACCTGTTGGCAGCCCAAGTCTGCAGTTTTTCCGATCTGTCGAATCGCCGCCACTTGGAGATCTTTGGGTTGCTGATCTCAAAATCGTACTCTTCAAGAATATCCCGGAAGTGCATTGCTACCAGTTTCATCACGCCTGGAGCCATTTGTGTCTGCCAGGCGGTAAGGGGCTCCGTTGACAGTTTTCCAGCTTCATGTGATCCGGAGATCGACCAGCCCTGTCTTTTCATGGGCGTTCCATGGTTCTCCGTGACTTCCAGGAGACAGGGGTGATATTCAATCCCGAGCCAATCCGCCATGGTTCGCATCTCCGATTCCGGATCAGCCAGGAGGCGATCGTAGACGACTGTCATGAAGTTGTCCGGGTAGAGGCTGGACCACTTCCTCATGAAGTAGTAGCTGTTGCGCATCTCAAGCAGTCGTTGACCGAGAAACGGATAGTCGTGTTTCTTTCCCAGGTTGCGATGATCTCTGGCTATCCGGGATTTCTCATCGGTGTCCTGTTTGGTATATCGCATGTTATTGATCGCTGAGTTCAACTGTCCATAGGGATTCCGGAGGACATAGATGAACTTCAGGTCTGGAAACCATGCGAGCAATTCCGGCAGGAACTCCGCCTGGTGGACTCCCTTGACGACAATGCGCATCTCGTTGAGCGGCTGTCCCTGGTAGTACGAGGTCGACTCCACGACCGAGGCAACGATTGATTCAAACAGGTCCTTGTCACCCTGGATCAATCCTTGATCAAGTTTCTTACGAATCTGGATTTTGAAGGCATCACTGTCAAGTGCGAGTTCCATGCCTCGTGGAGTGGTGCTCTGGAACCACTTGTCGCTGCAGATTGCCTCTATGCGATCTTGCATCGACCCGGACTGGGGTTTCCTGTTGCTTGTAAGCGGTTTTTGGTCCGTGTATCGGAAGAAGTGAAACTCATTGGTTGGATAGGTAAAAGTCTCGGGATGCCCATCAAAGAGCAACCGTGTCATGGAAGTTCCGGACTTGCGAAGACCCGATACGAAGATGGGTGCAGTAAGCAATTCAGAACAACCCGAATGTTCAGTTGGTGCATCAGGGAGAGTGGTCATTGCAACTTAGGTCCTTGAAATACTGAGGTTGTAATGTCGGACCGGCTAGTCAAGGTCCAGTTTCTGCTTCCTAGAGGTTTGATGTCCGTGCGATGCTACATCGAGTTCGTTGGACATGTTTCCGCCACGCATGAAAGGACGCGTAGTCTACGGGATCAACCGTACGTTCCGAACTCAATGCCGGTTTCATGAGAAGCAGGGCTGTTGGGGGTCGTGCGCCATCCACAGAATATGAAGTCATCGTGACCTGGTCATCAAAGCATGCCAGGGGTGAAGTCATGTCGACCGACCAGGTTGCAGTTGCCAGGCTGAACCAGGTGCACACCGTGTCGGATTCAGGCCATTCTTCGACGAAGATCGTTCCTGTGCATGGTTCAATCTGCTCATAGAGCTCGGGGCTTCCGATGTAGAGACTGAGCCCCTTGCTGGAGGCAATCGTGAAACCTCGCATGCCTCCATTCCTGGTTTCATCGCTCTGCCACTCGATCCCGGCGTAGGCAACTGCGCCGATGACATTCGGTGCCGTTGCCACTCGTGTAGAGACAGGTCCTCCGCTTTCAGCAGCAGGCAGTGGGGATCTCTGGCGAATGCCACCGCTGAGAAGGGTGACCCATTCCTCGGGAGCTCCCACATGCGCGCCAACCCTGAGCAGATCCGGGAGGGGGTTTCCATCCAGTCGCACATCGGCTTCCAGTGCCGATTCCACCTTGAAGGTGAGGCATTGGAGTTTGGAAGGTGTACCGGGAAGTCGATCGCCGGTATGGGCATCGGACCACGAGGCAATGTCGATGCGATTTTCCCCATGTCGCGTGCAGTGTTCGGCGATGTCGCCGGCCATGTGGAGATAGGTGTAGAAATCGGATGCACGCATGCAGAGGATGCGTTCATCTGCTCCCACCGTCCCCGAGAAGTTGTGGATCCGGTCCTGGAGTTCCGCCATGACATCAGGATGAAACTGCTCGTCTCGATCTTCCCATTCAAGGTCGGCGCCAAGGTGGGTATAGAAGGGGAACGCCTTGCTGTCGTTGCCACGGGCTTCGAGGATCGCGGTTTTCAATCTCGGGGCGAATGTCGTTATGCGACTCTTCCTGTTGACCTTGTCACTCAGGCCCGGGTCCAGCATGCCCTTGTGCTGCCGGGGCATGATGCGCCGGACGAGTCGGACCGGTGTTCCATCTCTTCCATTGGATGGGCACACCACCTCGAGTGGATCGATGGAGTCCAGCGCTTCACCCGAGGAGCCGGAGGGATTGAAGTACCGGAACCCGCGCTTGAACATGTGGTCGAGCAGGTACATCGGTGATGCAGGATCATCGGGCAGCATCGAAATTCCCGGTCCGTTGCGTGTATGTCCAAGCCAGCAGGGAACAAGCCCGTCAATCTCCGCCTTGGCAGTCATGGTGTCCAACTCGTTTCGGTGACGTTGTTCGGATGGTTCGGTCAGGAAGCCCGATGCGGAATGATCGACGAACAGGCGGAGTCTTCCCGAGGCATCGTCGATCAACTCTTCGAGGACATCGATGTGCATGCGTCGATCGGTGGTCAGCAGGGCAATCCGATCGATGGCATCTGTGCCGCCAGGAGAAGTATCGACCCCCTCGACATGGATCTTCTCCAGGATGTGGCTTCCAATCGTCTTTCCGGGATCTGGCCAGGAGACACTGTATTCATGCCGAGTAGACCCGTTGGGCAGTTTCAATGTGCCATCATGTTGGAGTTTGATTTTTCGACGAGCAGCCGTATGAATCGTCACGGATGGTGGAGATTGGTTGCATCGTTTGGTATCCAGAAGGAGGGTGCGTGGGAATGTCCAGACGAATCGCCTGTCCAACTCCTTGCGTATTGCCTGCCTCAGTCTGCGGATCCGAATCTCAAGGTTGCCTGCAATCGCTGACGAGGCATCGAGCCATTCAAGAGAAGCCCCCTCGATGATCAGTCCGGTCGGGGCGGGGTTCCAGAGGCCGTGCACATGGTCGATCAATCCCACGTCAAGCAACTGCCGAAGGTCATCCCGAGTCCGGAACATGTGATCGCCGAGTCCGAATGAAGGCGTGCACGAACTGTTGGCCATTCTCGTCTCTCGACGCATGTCGAATGGCATGATGGAATCACCGAAATCGATGTTGAGATCGAAGTTGAGCCTCGAGAGTGCATGCCACGTGTTGCGGGGATACGAGAAATCGCAGTCACTGACGATCGACAGGATGTGATTGAAGGGGTAGGGCAGCGGCCTCATCCCCTTCTCCTTCATCAGGTCCCTGGCCTTGCGAGCCTGTTCGGAGGAAGCCTTGGGATCGCGGTAGAAGGGCTTGCTGGCTGGATACTCGCCAGTTCCAGCCGGATCTTCACCACGTACCAGGTCGACGGCCCTGCTTCCTCGTGCGGAAACGGCTCGTGCGATGCGCTTGATGTAGTCCTGGATCATCTGTGTCGATCCTGTTCATCGTCCCCGAGGCGAATGCTGCTTCGCACGCTCAGGCACGTGTCCATGCCGCGAGATCCCAGTCGAGGTATTCACACAGCAGCCTGTTGGAAGGTCCATAGAAGGAGTCAAGCGTTGCGCGTGTTTCGTCATCCATCCTGGCCGAGGCGACCTGTTCGGTCGCATGTTCGCGGCTCGAATTGTGTCGTGTCTCGAGTTCGTCGTAGTTCCCCGGCTCCGGAACATCAAGCCAGCTGAATATTCTGGACACTGCGCCCGAAGGCCGATCAGCGAAGTCCTCGTAGTTGACGACATGGACATGCGACCAGCCGAAGAGGTGCACGAAGTTCATGAGCTGGGGATAGTAGAACCCCCGGTCGATCGTCACGGAATCACGATCCTCGTGGAAGAACATGTGCTGCCACTTCGATCGGTTGGACGGATCCCATCCATCTTCGATCGCATTGATGCCTTTCTCGACGTACGTGTTGAAATCCGCCGCCACGTCATCCCCCTCGTATCGCTTCTTGAAGGACGACCAGAGGCAATCCGTTGGATTTCGAAGAATGAAGAGGATCATTGCATCGGGCAGGTGCTGCCTGATGTTGCACGCGATGTGGGGGAAGACCATGAAATAGGGCCACTTTGTGGCGTAGTAGCGTGCCTTTGGAAGCGAGGCCGTGATGGACTCGTAGAAGGCCCCGCCATCCTCCATTCCGATCATGCTCCTGGAGCTGAATGGAGTGGCGAAGGGGAAGCCGACGTAGTTCCCCTGGTGCGACAGCGTTTCCGGCTTGTTGGACACGAACTGGATGTCCGAGCTCGCGGCCAGGGCACGCTTCAGCGAGGTGGTCGCGGATCGCTGTGCTCCGGCAAGGATGAGGTTCAGTCGTGGCATCGGACGTTCCTGGCCGCTTCGCGGCGATCAAGAGGGGGATTGTACCAGAGGTCATATCGACTCATCGACCTGCAGGGCGTTCAGGGAATCCACGCCTCAACGAGTTCGCTCGAAACGCCACCACCTGATGAACCCCCGTACGAGGCGATGATCGAGCATCCTCCGCGCGATCCAGAATCGGCGAAGGCGGTGGTGGATCCTTCCGGGCAGGGGATCACGTGCCGAAGAGGGTTCCGTTTCGCACTCGAGCAGGCTCTCGTCACCGGTTGCCTCGATCCAGGCGAGGATCCGGTTGGAAAGCAGGTCACCGGCGATCCGGTGGGCCGTGGCATTCCAGTTGGCCCCGTTCGAGTAGAAGCACTCCAGCCCGTCTTCTCCGGCTTCCTTGAAGAGTGCATACGGGTCGATCAGTTCCATGCCGATCTCGTCGGCGATGTCCTGGAAGAACTCCTTCACATCGGCATGGGCCTGGTCTCGAAGAGCATCCTTCCGCAGTCCCCGTTCTCCCGCGTCCTCGAGGACAAGGCAGGCCAGGTCGCTGCTCTCCTTGATCGCGAGGGCGACCTGGACGATTTCGCTTCGCAACTGATCACGCCGGACGCGTTGTCCAGGCTCAAGCTGGTCGGCAGGCAACCGGAGGAGATCAAGTTCTTCTTTGCCAGCAGGCGGGGGTGGTTCGTGTTGGTTCTCGATCTGGTTCATTCTCGCGGCCAGGTCGGCGCCGACCCCGAGCATGACGATCGACGGGGAATCCTTCCTTCCGTGGTGCTTCCAGGCATGGAACAGTGCATCCGGCGATGCCGTGGGAAAGGCCAGTTTCAGGATGCGGGGCATCTGCAGATCTCGCTCGGCCCAGCGTTCCCGGATGCGACCCTGCAACTGGATCCTCGATTGAACGCAGGCTCCGTCGAAGTTGTGGCCTCCGAGCAGGCTGATCTCGATGCGCGTATTTTCATCCCCCGGCTCGACCGTGGGGGCATCGAGCATGCCCTGCTTGTTGGCCATGCTGATGGCCTGGTATTCCTGGGGTTCGTTCTCCGGGCCGCCCATCGAGACCATCTCGCCCGGCGTCCACCCGGGCATGCCGGTTGTTCGATCAAGTTCCATGGAGCATCGCGTGAGGCGATGTGGAGGCTCGGCGGAGGCATCGGCCCGTGCGCCGTAGTAGCAGGGGTGTACCACGAGGATGACGGCCTGCCCCGGGCGTGCCTCCCGGCATTCGTTGAGCATGCGTTCCTGGTCGACGAACTGCGTGTCATCCGGCACTTCACCTGAAAGTACGCGCTTCTGGTGCGGAACCCATCGCCATCGATTCACCGCGCGCGTCGCGCCATACAGATGGGGGATATCGGGATGGTGAAGCGCATCATTGCCCTCGTATTCAAGGCCGAGTTGGGCTTCACAAAGGGTGCGGAGTGGTGCGGTGATGCCGTTCTTCTCGACGAAGTCCGGCTCGGCCTGTTCAGTGTCCCTGTAGTCGTAACGGCCCTTGAAGACCTCGTAGTTCCAGGCGTTGTAGACGGGCTTGGAGTTGTGGGCGACCGTGCCGCGTATGTCGAGGCCGATGTTCCGCAGCCATTCGATCTCGGTTCGGACGGCATCGGCGCCGTCGACTCCATGTTCCTGGTAGATCCAGAGCGGATCGGTATGGAGAGCGACCTCGTGCCCGAGTTCCTGCATCTCCAGGTAGATCGATTCCATGCATTCGTTTCGATGGAAGGTTCTCCCGATGAACTCGCCGTAGTAGGCCGCCGTGTGCAGCAGGTACCAGCTCGCCTCGGCACCGAATTCCTGCTCGATGCGGGCCTGCTGCAGCCCGGCGATGATGTCGGAATCAACGTCATGCCGGATGGAAACTCGAACTCGATCTGTGGGAAGTTCCTCGGCAAGGAGTCTTCGATGGCTGACGAACTCGACGGAGGGGATCTCGCTGAGCCCCGCGAGGAGTTGCCGGTAGTCGAAGGGAGTTCCGACGATCACCTTGCCCGCGCCGCCAAGCCACAGGTCGGGTCCGTAGCCGCTGTAGTTGGACTGGTTCACGTGCGACAGCACCTTCTCGAGGGACTTGCCGGAATCGACCGCCTTGTAGGAAGCGAAGGTCGAGAGGCTGTGGGTGCTTGATGTCACTTGAAGGTCCGTCGAGACGTGTGTCAATGGGCGAGAAGGACCGCGTCGGAGCCACGGGTTTCGCCGGATGATATGTCCCCGGCCCCCTGGATTTCCATCTGGAAGACCTCGGTATCGATGCTGAAGCCCGCTTCCTGGAGGCGGGATTCCATGCCGGGCGATGCCAGAACCGGGCTTCCCTCGATGAGGACCCGCTTCAGGTCGGCAAGTATCCCGGGCGTGATTGCATCCTTCGAGCCTGCATGAGTCCCGAGAAGAGCCCATGAAGCCGAGGCATCCGGGCATGGAAGTCGCGAAGCATCCTTGAGTCCTTCGAACCGGATGGTTCCAAGGAGCAGGGGATCCATCGGGGGAATCGTCGAGGCAAGTTCAAGGTCCTCCGAACTTGATGCGATTCCAATGGCCGGTGCATCGGCAAGCCTTGCCAGGGCAACCGTTGATAGGCCTGTACCGCAGTCCAGCACGAGACCCCCCCGGGGGTGGTCGGCAGGCCTGTCATGGGCATGCTTCGCGAGAATGGATGCGATCTGTTCTCTCTGCGAGGCATCGGCAAACGGGAGAGGTCCTGCATCGGCGGCATGGCCCAGTCGATTCCATTCCTCCGTGATGAAGCACATGTCGAGCCAGGCCTGTGTCGAGAGACACGCTGCTGGATTCAACTTTTCGGTGTCCATTCTGGCGGCATGTGCAGGATGCTCCGGCGTGCTTCCCGTGAGCAGGTTCCAGGCGCGGCCGAGAAGGCCCTTGCGTGGAGCCGTTGCATCGCCGGGAGCCTCGTCCCTCGTGTACCCGAGTCGTCCATTGAGCCCACCTGCAAGGGCATCGAAGAGGAGACGGGTTTCGCGGTCGAGGTCTCTTCGCCAATCCTGTTCGACCGAGATCAGTTCATTCTCGCAGAGCCGTTCATAGCGTTCATGCCACTCGGGCTTCTTTGGGAACGAGCCCCCGAGGTGGATCCTGCGCATGGCGATGGCGCCCCCGTTCCCGGCCACGGGGTGGATGTCGTGTTCCCAGTACTTCGTGGCGTTCGTCGGCAACTCAAGCCCGCAGAAGGATGCGATGCGTGGCAGGAACAACTCGGGTGACGTCAGGATGTCCTCGAACCGGACCAGCATCTGCCGACCCGGGTCGATGTTCCCGAGGAGAGATCTTGCGGCCGGTTCGAACCAGTCCTTGATCGTCTGTTTCGGGGTGGAATCCGGGTTGTACTTCAAGTGACTGCAGGCCGTTCCCCGTCCATCCCTCGTCAGGACAAGTTCCTTGATGTTGATGCCGGGGTCGTTCAACTGGGNAAGTGCTTCGGATCCGGGGTTGTTGATCACCAGNTGATCGACTTCCANGTGCGAGGCCAGTTGGAGGAAGACATTGCTGCCAGGGTCGNCTGAATCGAGGAACGGGNCCATCNTNGGGCACCCGGTCCCGCAGGCACGGCAGGCTCCACCCTCGACCTCCTCGCCGTTGCGCACGAGGCGAAGGAGCCGCTCGGGGGGGCCGATGGCGTGGGCCTTCCTCGCAGTTCCAAGGACCAGGTTCAGCCACGTCGTGCCGGTGAAACTCAGTGATCGAATTGAAATGATGTTCAGTGGCATGGCATCCTGCAGCAGGTCAACTCATTCATCATCCATGAGTTCCTCGAGTTCCTCGATACTCAGTTGTCCCGATTCGTCTCCAACTCGCCTGAAATCGGAATCCCATTCAGCCTTGCCCTTGTCATCGACAACCAGGACATGTTCGTATCCACTCCGGTCGAAACCCTGTCCTTCCGAGCACCAGAACACCAGCGTATCGGTCCGATCACCGACGAATGTGCGCAACTCGTTCGAAGCATGCATGCTTGCGAAGATGCAATCGGCCTCTGCCAAGGACGACTCAAGGTCTTGAAGCCGTGATTGTCTCGAGACCGTCGCAACCCTGCCGAGGCCGGGACTCTTCTCGAAGCCGGATTGGAGCGTGCTGGCAAGACAGGCCTTCGAGATCTTTCCGACGGGGGTCTCGGAGTCGAGGGCATAGCTGGACCCGGCCACCAGCGTGAAACCCGCCGTGGTCGTCGATTGGTCAAGTTGACATGGATGCGGCGAAACGTCGGTCTCATCGAGTTGTTCAAGAAGCGTGTCGAACGGACCGAGCATCGAGAAGTAGCGTGAGAGCAGTGCTCCCGTGCTCGCCAGTCCCTTGCAGGTCTGTGAAAGTTTCAGGAGGGCCAGCACCGCCACCGTTGCATGTGCCATGTCGAGTTCGCCGGCGGAGATCTGCCAGGCGAGTGAGAGCATTACGGCGAACAGCACGACCGCCTGGAGGATGCTGCTGGCGAATCGCGTTCGTGCGGACGCCAGCTTGATGGCGTCGAAATCATCAAGCATGTCACTGGCGAATTCTGATGGAAGCTCGACGCTGCCGTCCTTGTTGCGCTTCACTGACTGCCCGCTGTCGATCGTACGTATGAGTCTTGAAATGCTTCCCCGGCCACCCGTTCCCGTCTTGGTGTAGTACTTCAGCGCTGAATCCCGGATCTTCTTCTGGAGGCCCCAGACAGCCGGGATCGTAAGGAGTGAACCGGCCAGCGCGATTACCCCTGTAACCGGATCGGCCTCGAAGACGAGGATGCCGAAGAGCAGCACCCCGATGGCGGCCTCGATGATGACTGCAATCGTCTCCATCGCGATCCCCGAGAGCCTCAGGGAACGATTGAAGGATGCGGTCAGCTCGCGGGCATTCGTGAAGACGCTCAGGGAAGAGCAGGTTCCATCAGCCAGCCCATCAAGCGCCTTCTGGGCATTGCTCACGGATACCTTCCTGCCGACGTGCCTCGCGATCTTCCTCGACAGGTAGGCCAGCACATCCGCGACCATGATGGCCAGCGCGATGCCCAGACAGGCCAGCAGCAACGTCGAGAATGGAAGTATGGCCGCTTCGGCCGAATCCCCGGCCTTCGTGAAGGAGCCCACGCCCTGGCCGATGGCCACGAACACGGCACCGATGATCGCCAGTGACAGGAAGGAACAGCCGATCGCGGAGGCGACACCGAGCCACGATTGCCTCAGGCCTTCACGGAAGAGTCGCAGGTAGACGTGGGCGACCCGGGGACCGATTTTCATGACGTCGGCTCCGGCGCACCGGTGACCTCGATGGCGGCCGGGGCCTGCCGGCTCGTGCACTGGTCTGCGAAGTGGCGCTGGATCCACTCGACACTCAGGAGCGACCAGATCAGCAGCCTGTGATTCCGCTGCCCCTCGAAGTGCTGGTCGAGGCAGGACCTGACGAAGTCCTGGTCGAACCATGGTCGGTCGATGGTCTGCTTGTCGAGGAGGATGGACTTGATGTAGTCCATCGAGGGTCCGCGGTACCAGTTGGCATCAGGCGGCGAGAATCCCTGCTTGCGCTGGGTTACGAACTCGTGGGGGAGAAGCGATTCCATCGCCTGGCGAAGCACCTTCTTGCCACCTGAACTCTCGATGTGTCCGTGTTCCTGCATCGTCAACTCGGAGGGATCGATCTTCACCGAGGCGGGGAGGCTCCAGCTCAGGTCGGCGAGGGCGTTGTCCAGGAACGGCACCCGCGTCTCCAGTGAGTGTGCCATCGAGATGTGGTCATCGGTGACGAGCAGGCCGTTGAGGAATGTCCGGAACTCGAACTCCAGCGTCCTGCGAATCCGGTCGAGGACCTGCTGTTCGGGGCTTGAGCCCGGGTCGCCTTTCCTGCAGTCGGCCATGACGGCGTCGAAGCTCTCGCGTCCGCTTTCAAGCATCGGCAGCATGTCCCCGGCCAGCAGGTTGGCCAGTTCGTCATGTGGAAGCAGGCGATGCCAGGCATGGAAGAGCGCATCCTCGTAGGAGGTTTCGTCCGGAGCCGTCAGCCCAGGTCGGTATCGCCATGGATAGCCGGCGAAAAGTTCATCACCACCCGTGCCGGCGAGGCAGACCTTCACGAACTTGCTCGAGAGCTTCGCCACGTACCAGTTCTGGTGGCACATGCCTACGCGTGGATCATCCATGTGCCAGGTGATCTGTTCCATGGCGGCGGGCATGTCGCCCGCATGGAGGACCACAGCGTAGTGCTCGGTCTGCAGCAGGTAGGAGAGCTGCTCGGCGAGGGCTCGTTCATCGAATCCCTGCTCGATGCCGTTGACATTCGTCAGGTCGAAGCCGCCCGTGAAGGTGTGCAGCCTGGGGATGCTCCGGCCGGCGGCTGCGACGATCGAGCCACTGTCCATTCCGCCGGAGAGGTAGGAGCCCACCGGCACGTCGCTGACCAGTTGCCTGGTGACCGCATCCTGGAAGACCGTCGCGACGCGAGGTGCCTCGGCGTCGATCGTCGTCCCATCCTCGGCCGAATCGGGAAATCCATCGAAGTAGCGATTGATGGTCGGGTCGGTGCTCGTCCCCGGCTTGAAGCGGAGAAAATGGCCGGCGGGAAGCAGTTCAACCTGCTTCCAGATGGTCTTGGAGCCCAGCGTGTTCTGGAAGGTGCAGTACTCGATGAGTCCCTCGGGACGAATCTCGGCCGGCACCATGCCCGAGGCGAAGAGAGCCTTGGCCTCCGAGGCGAATGCCAGGTGGTCGGGGGTGATCGCGTAGTAGACGGGCTTCACGCCGAAACGGTCACGCACGATGAACAACTCGTTCTCGATGCGGTCGTAGATCGCGAAGGCGAACATGCCGTCGAATCGCTCGATGCAGGCGGGACCCTCGCGTTCCCAGAGTCGAAGAATCACCTCGGTATCGGTCGTCGTCTGGAAGAGGGCTCCCTCCAGTTCCAGTTCCGCTCGAAGATCCTGGAAGTTGTAGACCTCGCCGTTGTGGACGATCCAGTACCGGCGGTCACGGCCGTTCATCGGCTGATGCCCGCGGAAACTCAGGTCCAGGATCGAAAGCCGGCGATGTGCCAGCCCGACGGAGAAGGGTTCCGTGCCGAGGATCTGCTTGGAATAGTCGTCGCCGAGCACGGGCAGGTGCTCGTTGGAATGCCTGAAGCCCGGGTCGGTGAACTCGGCCCAGAAACCGCCCGAACCGTTGCGATCGGGCTGGAGCATCGCGTAGCCGGCGTCGTCGGGACCACGGTGCGCGAGGGTGTCGGCCATGGGCTTCAGTGCCCAGGGGTCGATCGGCGCTGCGCCGCGACTTGCAATGCCGGCAATGCCGCACATGTCAGGCGGACTCCACTCCGCCGACAGCGAGCTTCTTGGCTTCCAGTGCTTCGCGATCGGCATTGCGCCACTCGATGAGGCTGCGCATGCCTTCTTCCAGGTCGATGGTCCACTCGAAGCCCAGGTCGGCGGTCGCTTTCTTCGGGCACCCGATCCGGTTCGTCACGAAGGTGAGTCCCGCGGGTTCGTACTGGATCTGCTGGTCGCTGTCGGTCAGTTCAAGGAGCAGTTCCGTGAGTTCCTTGATGGACGTGCCGATGCCGCGGCCGACGTTGTAGTTCTCACCGGTCGCATCGGCCTGCATGGCCAACACGTTCGAGCGTGCGACGTCGGTCACGTGGATGAAGTCGTACTGCTGCGATCCGTCGCCGAAGACCAGCGGGGGTTGATCCTGCTCGATGCGATCGAGGATCTTGTGCATGACGGCGATGTAGGCTCCCTTGTAGTCCTGTCGCGGTCCGTACACATTCATGTATCGAAGGCCGACCCAGTCGAGGTCGTATCGGCTGCCGAGGCTCTTGAAGATGTGCTCGCCGGCGATCTTCGATGCCCCGTAGAAGGTGAAGTTGTTGTAGGCGTGGTCCTCGGTCATGGGGATCTCGAGGGCGTCGCCGTAGACGGATGCGGAGGAGGAGTAGACCACCCGCTTGACGCCGGTCTTGATGGCGGCCATGGCGACGTTGTGGGTGCCCTTGATATTCACATCGAAGGCGGTATCGGGGTACTCGTGGCACTGGAGAATCCAGAGTGCCGCCAGGTGGAAGACACCGTCGCATCCTTCCATGGCCCGCTCGAGCACATCCCGCTGGAGGATGTCTCCGCCATGGGGGGAGATGCTCACCCGGGAGTCCTGGAGGGCCTCCTTGAGATTGTCCATGCTTCCGCGGAAGAAGTTGTCATAGACGACGATTTCACCGACGTCGGTCTTGAGCAACTCGTCCACGACGTGGCTGCCGATGAGGCCGGCGCCACCGATGACCATTACCTTCTTGCCAGCGAGGTCCACGGTTCAACTCCCTGCGTAAATGCCTGTAATCGGCGGAGTATAGCCACCAAGGGCTGTTTTTTCGCCACAGATTTGGCCTGACCCGTGTTCAGGGGTCATCAGGCCACGTGGAAAATGAAAGCCATCTCAGGAGCCCCAGTCGGACAGGACCTGGAGCAGGTCATTGATGCCGATCTCGCCATCGACGTCCAGGTCGGCGAGGCATCCCGAGCATGGTCCCCACCCCGAGATCACGGCCAGCAGGTCGTTGATGTCGACGCTCCCATTGCCATCGACATCACCAAGCGGGACATAGGTAGCCATGTGGGTCGTTCGCGCGAAGCCGAGCATGAAGCCTTCCTTGGTGTCCATGGCCTGGTGCGTGGAGTACATGTAGATGCGCCATCGACCCGCGGGCATGGCAAGTACATCGACGCCCTCGAAGGAGATGGGATCGATGTAGGAACTCGCCCCCCGGTCGATGATGGGGGGGCTGGGATCGTCAGGTCCGTCGATGTCACCGAGCCGCTTGATCTCGATGTTCACCGTCCCGAGCCCGGCGGCAAGGACGAACCAGGATACGTGCACCCGCAGGTCCTCCTCGGTCGCCAGTTCCATGGAGGCGTAGATGTCGTGGCGACTGAAGGCCGAGACGCCATCGGTGCCCATCGCGTCTCCCCATCCATTGATCTTGGCATTGAACCCTTCCTCATGAAGTTCAACCCTCGTCTCGGCGATGGCCTGGCTGCCATAGGTGGTCTCGTTGCAGAGGGCATGGTCGAAGATGCCGTCAAGGAACTCCGGAAGCCCGAAGTAGATGGAGTTCGACTCGAGGCAGACTGGATCAGCCGTAGAACCAAGCACCGATATGACGTAGGTGCTGCCATCGCCCGAGACTCCTTCGAGCCCGTATCCCAGCGTGATTGCAAGAAGGGCAGTGGTCAGCATTCCTGCATTCTATTGAACAACGGGTCCATTTCCCGCATAAAACAAGGGTTCAATGCAAGGTCCAGCATCGAAATCGTCGATCCTGAACCTATAGTGGATGTGATGACCATGCTCCTGACACGTCTGATGCTTGCTGCTGCCCTCTGCGTGGGCTGTCTCATGCCTGCAGCCGGAGTGTCTGCTGAGCCGGCGGAACAGCACATTGCCGGATGTTGTGGTGAGACATGCTGCTGCAGCCCGGACAACTGCCCGTGCGTCGTCGAGGACAGCTCGGAAACACCCTCGGGGGAACAGGCTGTTCCTGCACGGCAGATCGAGGACTATCGCCCGGCTCCCAGGATTCCGCTGCCGGGAACCATCCACCAGTCGAACCCGACACCGGCATTCAATGCCTCGCCGCTGGCGAGGCCGACCAGTGGCCGTGCAATCCTGCTGCGAAAGTCCGTGCTCCTGGCCTGATCGATCTCCCCGTGGGGGAGGTGCGTGCCCAGCGTCCACCACCCGTGACGTGATGAACGATCAGACACATGACAGGAGATGACAATGCGAATATCAATTCTATTACTTGTATCGATGCTTCTTGCAATACCGCTTTCATGCTGTGGGGAGAAGACGACTTCCCTCAGTACCGAGCCCATCCAGGCCTCGGCTGCGACCATTCGTGCCGATGGGCTTATGTGCCCCAAGTGCGCCAACAATGTCACGTTGCAACTGGAGAAGATCCGTGGCGTCGAGGACATCAGGGTGAACATGGAACAGGGCATCGTGCGCGTGAAACTCACGGGCGATCAGCATCCATCCGAGGCGGACCTGGCCCAGGCCATCGAGGATGGCGGTTTCACGTTCCGCAGCGTCAAGGAAGGCGATCGATGAACAGGATCCTGGCGGTCATCACGCTGCTGGCCACGACCGTCCCTGCCGTGGCCCAGCAGTCGACCAATACCATTGCGCCTACGCAGCCGGGCAAGGGACAGTGGGTCTACCGGTCAGTCGTCAGTCACTACCAGTTCAAGTCGTCCGAGGAGGATCCTCGAAATGGCTCGCAGACCTGGTGGACCAACCACATCTCCTACGGTCTGAGTGGTGACATGTCCCTGATGTTCCATTTCTCCGAGATCTGGGACAACCTTGGCGACGAGGATCACTCGGGCCTCGGTGATGGGGTGCTGACCTTCAAGTGGCGCTGTTTCCAGCTGGACACGGGGCCGGTCGATTCACTGCGCATCGGCATCTTCGGAGGCCTGGAACTGCCAACCGGCAGTGATGCCTTCAGCAGCAACGAGACCAGCCCGTTCATCGGGGCCTCGATCATGTCGATCCAGGGTCGTCATGGCATCGGCCAGTCGGTGTCCTTTCTTGCGACCCAGGGGCGTCGTTTCGACCCCGTCCTTGCGGGAGACACCACGGCGAACCTGCTGAAGTTCGACACGGCCTATCTCTACCGCCTGTATCCCGAGACGTATGGGGACACGCTGGAGGGCGCCTGGTACGCTGGTTGCGAGTTCAACGGTCGGTGGGAGAGCAACAGCGACCTGCTGCTCATGCTTTCGCCGACCCTGCTCTACGAAGCGCCCTACTGGGCGGCCGAGTTGAGCGTGGGTATTCCCGTGTACGAGCGGGTCACCGACCGGCCGAAGCTCGAGGTGGTCGTCCGTGTCGGGGTGCGTTTCCTGTTCTGATGGAGAGGAGGTGTCTGCATGGGTCGATTGCTGTATCTCGTAAGCCACCTGGTCTTGCTCTGCAGTGTCGGGCTCCTGGCACTGTTCGTAAACACGATCGGTTTCGAATCAGATCTCGGGATTGGCATCTGGGCTTCAGGCTTGATTCTCATAGTCCTTCTCTGGTGGTTCGGCGTTGTTCGAGCCCGACTCAAGAACATGGGTTTTGCGCCATGGTTGTGCTGGATGTACGCATTCATAGGGCCGTTTGTTCCGATTCCATTTGTCCGTCTTCTTCCATGGGCAGCCGGCTTCTTCGTGCCGTCCGATACCTTTGCCTGAGGATCACCATCAGGAATCTCCGGGCCTGCAACCCGGCGGATGTCGTGGCAGGGCACCTGATCCGAGAGTGAAGTTTGTCTTCAAAGAAACGAGGCCGCATCCAGGTGGATGCGGCCTCGTGGCATGGAATCGATCTTCCGCCGGGGGCAGGGATGTGCCCGCGGTGCGTGGTGGGATCAGCCCGTCGGATTGGGCAACTTGACCTCGCCTACGAGCTGCATCAGC
Organism: Phycisphaerae bacterium; assembly: GCA_002722935.1. Lineage (GTDB taxonomy): Bacteria > Planctomycetota > Phycisphaerae > Phycisphaerales > SM1A02 > SP202. The sequence continues at coordinate 17,506 of PBMX01000003.1, forward strand.
ACCACCAGCATGATGACGATGACGAAGACCATCGCAACACGGATGAGCATCGATGTGGCGGCCTCTGAACCGGATTCGCCTTCCTTCCTCGTCAGGCAATCCGAGAGGAGCATGATGACACCGAGGCCGGTACAGCCGATGGCACCGAGATTCCCGATGTGATCGAGGAATTTCCCGACACCTGAATCCGTGCCCATGAGCGAACTGAGTGCCGTCATCAGGGGACGTGCCATCAGGCCGCCGAGGATCAGGTAGAGGGCGTTCTGGGTTCTGGTTGAAAGTCCATTCATTTGACTCTGCTCCTTCGTTGGTTCTTCATGTGTTGTACTTGAGGCTGTTATGCCCGTGAAATCACGATTGAACGTCGCTGGTTCATCGCCATCTTCAGTCAATGAAACCGGCCTTGTTTCCCCTTCGGCCGAAGGCGTCGAGAAATCATAATCACCATCATCTTCGATTGCTTCTTCCTCTTCTAATGCATCATCATCATCATCATCTTCTTCTTCTTCTTCTTCTTCTTCTTCTTCTTCTTCATGGACCTCGTCAGCATGGCTTTCGAGTTCCATCGATGAAAGTGCAGGTTCTGTCTCACTTGTATCGACTGCAGGTTCATCCTCTTCGATATCCTGCCCGGGTTCGAAGTTCGCACTCGGCTCCCAGGAGCCGATGTCGACCAGGTCATCGCCTGGTTCCGTTTCAACATCATCTGGTTGGTTGTCCTCTTCCTGCCCGAATGCAGTGGTGAAAGAGGGTTCGGTTTCCATGGGCGGTGTCAATTGCGGATCATCGGGAGTGGCGTCGATGGCTGGAGGATCCTCGTCGCCAGGCGCAGGATTGCCGGCGGATTCCTGTTCCGCTGGCTGAAGGTCTCCCTGCAGACCCGGCAGTTCTTCAACGCCCAGGTCTTCGAGGATGCTCTCGAGGGAGGGGCCTGCCTCATCCTCTTCTTCCGGTGCGAATCCTGCTTCCCAGCCATGGCTTCCAGTAACGGAGAGTTCCCCGGAGTTCGAGGAGTCGGCAAGATCATGTTCGCCGCCCGTGTCGGCCAGGATCGGTGCGAGACTTGGGACCGTGCGCGCCTCATGCCATGTGGTTTCGCCGATCCGGCGGATCCTGTCCATCGGATTCATGGCGCCGGCCCTGGCCATGTCTCGAAGTTCACCTGACGACAGTGGTGACTCAAGAAGTCCGTTCAAGCGCTGAAGTTCATACTTCGACACGACTGACATCCCCTCCAAGGCAGGCCATTTCGTACTCGCTATCGTCCTATGGTAAAGACCGGGTCGCGACTGAGCCAAGTGGTGTTGGACACCGGCCTCGGACGGGTGAACACGCTCCGTTCGTGGATCCTTGTTTTTGGATTCCTATGACCCGTGACCGTGTGCAAACCCCGCCTGGCTGCATGGAAACCAAGCGTGGAAAATCTGGGGATAACCATGGTCAAGAGGTCATGAAATCCATCGGCCTGCGATGTTCCAGCAGGTGACTGTTGTTCATCACACGCGTTACTCCTCTCCAACTTCCAGAACTATGAAACACGCTGTCGACTGATCCGACTGCGCGAGAACTATACTCGGATCATGGCAAGACGCATTACCAGGGTGAAAGCGGTGGTACTTCTACTCCTACTCGGTGGCGTCTACCTTCTAATCGAAACAAAGGGGTGGTGGATCGTCATGCTGTGGGGCTGTCTGATACTTCTTGGGCTCCTTGCAATGCTCATTGCATATGGCTGGTTGAGGAAGAAATGGTGGTCCATTACGAGTTCTTCCGAATCGCTTCATGATCTCGATTCAATGAATGGTCGTCAGTTCGAGTCATGGATCTCCGATGTACTTCGAAGTCATGGGTTTGGTGTCTACGATACGCCTCATGCAGGAGACTTCGGAGTCGATGTATTGTGCTCCCCTCCGGGGACACGGGCGAGAATTGCCATCCAGGCCAAGAGGTACAAGGGCAATGTCGGCAACAAGGCTGTCCAGCAGGCCATTGCTGGAGCCCAGTTTCATGATTGCCAGCGATCTGCCGTCGTAACCCAATCGCACTTTACAAAAGCAGCCTGCATGCAGGCCCTGAAGGCGGACCCCCCCGTTCTGCTCGTCGACCGGGCACAAATAATGAAATTGCCTGAAATTCTTGCGGCATCTATCTCGTCATAGGGGAATGTCTGACAAGCCTGAAGGGGGTTAAAGGTCACCTGTTTCACTCGGGATTGCATCAAACGGCATGTAAAGAGTAGGATCCAGATCTACGGAAGAGTTCCCCCCATTTCAAGTTACGGGAAGAGGAAGTCCATTCATATTTAAGGAGGAAAAAATGAAAGTCAGCCCAATGACGAAGGTTTCTACCTTTAAGACCAACTTCAAGGAAAATTTCGGCGTTGACATCAAGTGTCACAAGGGAATGTCCAAGGGGCACACCGCTGAAGACGAAGACAAGATGCACGAAATTTGCACAGGCATGGAAACTGACAGGGACTTCGATCTGGATATTCATGGAAACATGAATGTGTCGACAGTGGAAAAGGAAGTTGCCGACAGCCTTGGTTTCCTGGTTCAGGTGTTGAATGCCGACGGCAGCAATGCTGATAACGACGCTACGCTTGGCGAAATTCGGGAACAGTACTGATGCGGGTATCACCACCAACAAAGGTCGGCACGTTCAAGTCCCGTTTCAGGGAAGAGTTCGGTGTCGACATCAAGTGTCACAAGGGAATGTCCAAGGGCCATATTGCCGATGATGGCGACAAGCTCCATGAGATCTGCACGAAACAGGAAGTAGATCGTGACTTCGAACTGGACATTCATGGAAACATGAAGGTCTCTACGGTTGAAGAGGAAGTCGCCCAGAGCATCGGCATCAGAGTGCAACTTCTCAACCCGGATGGCAGCAATGCAAGCAACAGCATGACGCTTGGGGATCTTCGCAATGCCTATGAGGGTGGTACTGAGCCTGCACCTGCATCATCACCTTCACCCTCCGTGGCGAAGGCTGAGAATGCGGCAAAGAAGGGTTGCCTGATCGGACTCCTGATCGGACCATTCGTTTGAACGTATACGGTCCTTGAGGTCCAATGTCCAAATCACCGGCGCAGGGATGCGCCGGTTTTTCTTTGATGTGATGTCATGGGTCGAATGCGATACCTCGTAAGCCATGTGGTCCGGATCGGCAGTTTCGTGCTCCTGGGAGTACTCGTAAACTTGCTCGATTTCAAATCAGATCTTGGAATGGGGGTCTGGATATCCGGGATTATTCTCATCGTTCTTGTCTGGTGGTTCGGGGTTGTTCGGGCACGCCTCCAGAACATGGGATTCGCTCCGTGGATGTGCTGGATGTACGCATGCATCGGGCCATTTATTCCTATTCCCTACATCCGCCTGCTCCCATGGGCAACTGGCTTCTTTGTTCCCACGGGCATGTTTGAAGACATTGATGACTGATCTTCAGCCAGGCAGTTCAATTGCACGCTGGAATCAGGACCTATTCCGGGATTTCGTGTTGCTATCCTCGGCCTCGATGAAGACCCGCTTCACGTCCGGGTGTGCGCTGAGAATCCGGTGCGTCAACTCCTCGATGGCCGCTTCGACATCTCCGGCCGAAATGGAGTCCTCGAAGTCGACGCTGAGGTTCAGCAGAATGTCATGCGGGCCCATGTGCAGCGTGATGATCTCGTTGATCGCGATGATGGCCGGCACGGCCGCGGCCTTCGCCCGCACGTCCTCGACGATCGCCGGGTCGGCTCCTTCGCCGATGAGGAGTGACTTCGTGCGGAGGGACATCCACACGGCTGTGCCCGCGAGGATCAGCCCGATGCCGATGGAGGCGATCCCGTCGAAGACGGGTTGGTCCAGCACCTGGCTGAGTGTCAGGCCGATGGCGGCGACGATGAGGCCGAGCATCGCCGCCGAGTCCTCGAAGAGTACGACGAAGGTCGTTGGGTCCTTCGAAGCGGCAACCGCGGCGGTGAGAGACCGGTTGCCCTGCATTTGTCGGAAGGCGCGGTAGGCCAACCACCAGGCGACACCCTCGAAGATCATCGCGGCTCCGAGGACCACGTAGTTGATCACCGGTCTGGTGACGGCCGATGGATGCATGACCCTGTGCACGCCCTCATAGATGGAGATGCCCGAGCCCAATGCGAAGATGAGGATGGCGACGACGAAGGACCAGAAGTAGATCTCCTTGCCGTGGCCCAGCGGGTGCTGATCATCCGCGGGCAGCTTCGCTCGCTTGAGTCCATGGAGAAGCAGGAACTGGTTGCCGGTATCGACGACCGAGTGGATGCCCTCGGACATCATGGCGGCCGAGCCGGTGATGCCGGCCGCGACGAATTTCGTCACGGCGATCAGGCCATTGCCGATGAGCGCCGCATAGATGACAACCTTTGTTCCGTGTGCCATGGGTCTACAGGGTAACCTCTTGAACTCACCCGGATCTTCGTGGAGTTTGATTGGCGGTCTGCCGGCGAGATTCGCCTAGGGTCGTCTCAGGACCCACGTATCCTCGCCGCTGGTGAAACTCGAGATATCCAGGCCCTCATCGAGTGGGCGGACCTTCATCAGTGAATACGTATCACGTGGGGTTATGGAGATCACCCGGACCTCGCCCAGTTCCTCGAAATCCTCGAAGGTCTCTCCATCAAGGGTGAACTCGATGACCTGTTCCAGCACGAGGATGTCGTCGACCTTGACTCCAGGACCTGTGAGCCTGCACGTCAACAACCCGTTCCTGTCGATCCTCGCAACACGGCCGACCGGGGTGGCAGCCGGCTTGGGAGGTGCAACATTGGAGGACAGGTATTCAAGGAGCGAGGCCTTGGCGTTGTTGATTGACGTCTGCACGGCAACCTCGTCGGGATCCATGTTCTCCATGGGGGTGCCTCGGAGGCGGGCACGGCTGACGTCATTGCGGTTGAGTCGTACAGGGGTCGCGTAGGACCAGTCGACCTGCCCGGTCCCGACGTTCAGCAGCCTGCAGATGAGGGTCGCATCGGCATCGACCTTCGTGTACTTCTGGAAACTGTTCTCCACGACCTCGGATGCGACCACGAGTTCCTGGAGGCAGACCGTCAGGGCGTAATCGGCCGTGAGCTGTTCCCCGAGCTTGAGGGCCTCCATGATCGGCACTTCACCCACGTTGGATCGTTGCCTGATCGTCTCCCTGTACTGCCTGAGCGTCGGCTCCTGGTTGTCCTGGATGACGTCAACGGCGCCAGATTGCATCATGGTCTGCTCCATGGCCGCCTCGATGCGTTCCAGATGGCTCGCGGGAGATTCCTCGGAGCCCTCGATCCGGAAGGTACTCCGTCCCGAGGTCGCCGGGAAGACCGCGGCGGTGGGGGGAAGGCCGAACCGGGGATTCTTCGGATCGAACCGGACGATGTTTGCGCAGATCGTGACTTCGAAGGGCTTGGCCCGGGTTCGTTCAAGCACGGCGAAGGAGTGGATGACACCATCAGCCCAGGACTGGATGTTCTCCTCCTGTGAACTTGCCGCCAGCGCCTTCTCCGTCACCTCGTCCTGAGCCTGTTCGAGAACGTGGGCGTAGCGTTCCGAGAGTCTGGACTCTCCCTCGATGCGGACGCCTTCCAGCTGGATGACATCGTAAAGAGCCTTCTGCAGGGCGGCCTGGTAACTCAACTCGCTTGAACCGAACCCGGTAAGGCGTTGGGTTGAATATGCCATGCGTTCGGGTACGGGTGGACAGTCATCGGCCTGCAGGACTCGCCCCGTCCCGAGTGACTCGGGCACTCGATCCGGCCCGGGTTCCTGCCTGGATGGTTGCCGTGCCTGGTTTCCCCGCTCCGGCACGTTGGCGGAGGGCTTTCTCGGCGGTGGGTTCTTGGCGGCAGCCGTCATCTCCGGGTGGTAGATGTAGGCGCAGTACTGCCAGTGGCCGTCATCGGTCCTGAACTCCTTCTTCAGGCACCCGGGTGGCAACTGGCCTTTCGTCTTCGATGCGACTTCATCCCGGTAGGAACTTGCACTCCAGGTCGATCGCTCGGTTTCATCCAATGAGTTGATGTGCTCATTCCCCTCGTCGTCCAGGGCCAGTTCGAACTGTGCCTGGACAGCCTCGAACTCCTCGGCCATCTCATCGGCCTGGTCGATGTGTTCTCCCTTGATGACGGCGTGCAGGGCAGACTGGGCGCGCAGTTCCGCCTGTCCCTTCGCCATTTTGATTGCTGCATTTCGCATTCGTGGATCTCGATTCTCGCGGACAATTGCGGAACCGAAACCAACCCAGGCAACCTGTCCATCCGGGAGCAGGATCGTTCTGCCTCCATTGGGTGGCATGAACCCGCTCTTGAGTTCACCAAGGAGCAATGCGTTCAACGTTTCAATGTCCTCTGCGTGCATGACATCCCGTCGCATGCCCGTGGCCGCCTGCCCGCGGGTCATGGGAGTCGTCACCACGGTGACCGTGCAACTGCCGCCATGCTCACCATTGGGTTCGTCCCGGAAGTCGTAGGTGACGACACCACGGGCAAGGCCCGAGACCATCGAGGAAATCTGCTCCGAGCTGCCGAGACTGCTGTTGATGTCCTGCTGCGTTTCCGTATCGACGGCGAGGATCGACTCGGCAATACGCTGCTTGGCCTCGATGCTGCTTCCATTGAGAAACTTGACCAGTTGGGCCTTGGCGAGCAAGTTCGCCTGGACGGCGGCGAGACGCTGCTGGATCCTGGAGAGATTGATGTTCGGGGAGTGCGCATAGGTCGTCGTGTAGGTCGAGACGAACCCGAGCCCCGAGCCGGTTGCAATGGCCTTGACGCCACCATCTTCCTCGATGAGTCCCTGCGAAGCGTGGTTGATCGAATCCTGCTCGGAAGCGCCCGTGACGACCTCGACACCGAGGGTGTCATCCTGCTCCGCCGTTATCGATCCAGGGTCGTCGACGTTCCTGAGGGACTCGGAGTCCATGTGGTAGTCGTCCGCCATGTGAGGAGGAACGAACTGGGCCTCGGCCGGAGACACCATGCAGGTGAGCACGGACACGGCACTGCAGAAGGCAATCGCAAGAAGGGTTTGCTTCCTCATCAGTCACTCCTCCTGGATCTGGCCTTCGTTTCCTGCTTGCCCGCCACTTGGTTGATTCAGCGGTACTTCGTGAGCGGCACCGTACCGATCCAGGCCGCATCACGGGTCTTGCCGTCGATGAGCGTGATCTTGGCCATGTAGTCGTACTGGGTATTCCGGCCTGAACGTGTCTTGGTGGATACCACGTCGACCTGCATCAGGAGGGTTGGTTGTGAAACCTGCCCGCCAGCCTGGTACGTCTGGTTGACATCCTCGTTGTCATCGATGGAGCTGAAATCCTGGGCATACTCGTTCCGCTTGTCCCTGCCGCCCAGGGCAAGATTGACCGTGGCCTTGCCACTGTTGACCATGGCGGCCTCGAGGCTGTTGTACATGAATTCGTAGGCACGGGACATCTGTGGATCATCCGTCATGTTCCTGAACTTCGTCCACATGATCACGGGCTTGCGACCATATTCCTTCCGGTTTCTTTTCAGGACACCATTGGATTCGAGCTGGTAGAGCATGCTGTCGCCGAAAGCCAGCATCTCCTGACCGGAGAGTTGACTTGCACTGTTCGTGCTGCTGACCTTGCTCTGGCTGCAGCCTCCTGCGGCAATGAGGAGGCATGTAACGATGAGGATGTACTTTGTAAGGTGAAACACTGTGTCTTCCTCCTTGGGAGATTGCGTTCTTCTCAGGAGGCCCCTGCATTTCCTGCATGGACCTTGATGTTCTCTGCATCGATGATGCGAATGTAGGCGAAGTCGTCTTCGGGACCAAGCTGGACGGCCGTTGCAGGCTTTCCGTTGCAGAGCACCTCGATGACGTTGTTGCTGGGACGCGGGATGGCGACGATGTAATGCTCCGCCGGCAGTGTCGCCCAGATCCTGTCATCGGCCTCGTCCACTTCCGAGAGGACGATGCCCCCGGCGAGGATCCCGATCTTCGCAAGTGCATTGTCGGTCTGGTTCTGGGCGACGGCGACGGCGATGGCCCGGGCTGCTCCCCGGATCAGGGGTGGTCCCCAGAGTTCGACGATCCGATCATTGAAATCATCGATGGCCATGTCCTCGGGTGAATCCACGAAGGTCGCCCTCGTCTTCTTCCCGTCATGGCGAAGGTGAATCCTGCGGACCCGGCCCTCGGGGCGAATCTGCAGCATCGGCAGGCTCGCCTTGAAGTACGTGAGCTTGCCGCCGGGAAGCGGGACCGGCACTCGAATGTCATTGGCATACCGGACCGGACCCATGCCGTTTCCAACGAGGACCCAGACATGGTCTCCCATGTCCTGGTTCTCGAGGCAGTCCTTGACGGGCTTCATGACCTGCGCAAAACCGGTGACGGATTCCTCGAGTTTCCTGGCGCTGAACTCGGCTTCCGACCATGAATCGGTCGTGCCGAACGCGACGAACTCGGTGAAGTAGGCGGAGGGGACGCGGTTGTCTCCATTCCTCCCGGTGCGTGCAAGCGAAGCGCCTGCATTCTTCATGGGCTCCGAGTTCATCAGGTGCGATACGGAGCCAGCCTTGCTGGTCTCCTCGTCTCCCGAGGCCGCTTCGTCGAGATCGGACTCCGTGATGACGGCCTCGTCCCAATCGAAGGTCTCGATCTGGTGCTGGATGTCCGCTGCCTGTCGCATGATCGGTGCAGCCGCCGCTGCATCACCACTGCAGATTGCGCACACCGTTCGGGCCTGGTGGAGGAGGACCCGTTCGTGTGGCCTGGGGAGGTAGTCCCTGAACTGGTCGCCGAACATGGAAGCACCGGCCGTATTTGCAAATCCTGCAAGGCTGCCGCCTTCTTCGTCCTCGTCGATCGCCCTGATCACGAGATCCGTCTCGTCAAGCCTGGCCCGTGCTTCACCGTAATAGCCGGCATCCATGAGGATGGCTCCGGATTCAACACCTACCCAGACCGTATCGTGGTCCTTCGGGGGTGGAAGAGTGGCGACTTTTTCAGCGGCCTGGTCAAACTGACCGCTGGAGTGCATCTGGCGTGCTTCACGTATGCCAGGTGACTTGCAGCCCGCGGCCACCAGGAGAGCCATGCCGAGCATGGGAACAATGCAGGTCCTGCACGAAGCGGGTTTCCACTTGATCCGTCGGATCACGTCCTTGAAGCGCATCATCTGCCCTCTCCTTCTTCAGCGAGTTGCCGAAGCAATTCCAACCATCTCCCTGTCCGACCTGGGGCAGGGGCAACACCTACTTATACCCGAGTCACTCACATTGCGTCGAGTCTGTCCAGGGATCCGCTGCAGTGGCACGAACAGAGGTTTTTACCACCGCCACCACTGCTTCAGGGCCATGAGGGTCATCAGCGGTAGACTGCACAATTCATGTGTGTGTGGGCCGAGCCATCCGCATGGCCGGTGCAGGCAGGCAGGAGTTGAATCATGAACGGATGTCCAGGTCGTATTACAGCCGGTCGACAGGCCGCTGCTTCATGTCGAGGAGTAAATCGCGTGTTGAAGTTGGTCCTTGCCATGCTCCTGTGCACCTGCTCGGGCCATGCGGTCGCCGATGAGACTCTGGTGGACTTCGCCTCGACGGCGACCCTCGGTTCCAGGAACAGGGCCGTCCATGTCTTCGCGGAAGGAGATGGAAGGATCATCGCCGTCGTCGTACTGGGCATGGCCCGTGATGACGGGAGTTCCAGGAACCTCGCGAGGCGGAAGGCCGAACTCATCCTGGAGCAGACGATGGTCAACTACGCCATCCTCTCGCCACGCGTCGGCGAAGACTGGCAGGCAGTTGCAAACGAGCTGTCAAGGCGCGATGGTGGTTTTTCAACGACTGGTACGCTTGGCCCAGGCGTTGCATATCGAACCCTCAAGGGACTTCCAGACGATCGATTCGCCATGGAAGCAACGACCACGATCGACAACATTTCTCTGGGGAAACGGCCAGCCCAGACAGAAATCGACCAGGCGCATCGACGTGTCATCCTCGGCGACATGTTGGCTGGTCGGGATCGTTCAGCAGAAGACATCTCGCGTGTACTGGATGACATCAATCGCATGATTGATGCATCCGGGGGAGAGCCGTCCCGGATGCCTCCTCGCAAGCTTGGGATCATGGCTGCCCTGGTCCATGTGAAATCGGGAAACCTGGAATCGGCGAAGCAACTTCTGGATGGGACGAGCCGCGCGAAATGGGACCTGGCCTGGGCCGACCTGGAGCAACTTGTTCAGGTCGAGCGTGGCCTGGGCAACATGGCCGTGGCCGAGGCCATCGAATCCGTTCTTGGGAAACGCGACTCGAACGATGAAACGGGCTTGGATCCGCGGGTGGAGTTTCTCTGCCTGGGCGGGGAGGAGGTCGTCCCTGTCGGAGTCTATGGGGCGAAGATCGGCGACCAGCAGTGGCTCCTCGGGGTTGCCGAGGTCATCGAGATGGACTTCCGTGATGGCGAGCCGGGATGGCTTCGGCCGGTCCTGCGTTCACAGATGGAAGCCGCATTCAACAAGCTGCTTCCGTCTATCGAATACGACTGGCGTCTTGGAGGACTCGTTGAATCGAATGATGGCCCATTCGGGGGGCCCCATGCATGGACCGTCTTCAAGGAAATCGACCAGTCGACCCCGGAGGCGACGGTCATTCGTTATCTCCTTGCCACCAGGATGGAGGATGCCCCGTCTCAACGAGCCGACGGCGGCGAGACGATCAAGGTGATCTACAGGGAGCCGGCCCCGGGGCTCTCCTCGGTTCATGAGGCGGTCCGGGCCGAGGGATGGAACCAGTTCGTTGCCGATCACTTCCAGGGCTACGCTGAACTGCTTCGCGGCAGGCGGCCGACTGACGACGAGCTTGTCAACGTATTCCCGGTGCTCGATTACACGCCATCGTCCTATGGAGAATGGGTCGTGGAAGTCGACATGTCCGCTGCACGCGATCAACTGCTCGGACTTCTTCCAGCTGGATCAATCGAGTTGGCCGTAGCGGTTTCGCCCTGGAATACACCAGCCACCGACGGGGGGAACGATGGATCCAGTGTTGATTCCGAATGGGAAACGGCCATCCGTGCATGCATTGCCGAGCGCCTCGAGTCCTGGCCAGCGGTGAAGATCAAAGGGCCTGATGCCGGGGAAGCGTCGCTTGCAGTGGTCACGATCGGACCCGTGCAGGTGGAAGAGGGGGAGTTGCCATCACGATATGCAGGTGGCGAGCCGCGAAGGTGGAGCATCGCCTGCCGTGAACTGGAGATCACCCTTGGTGGCGCGACTGGTACTGCTCGGGCCTGCACCCAGCGACATTTCGGTACCCAGCAGGCCAAGGTCACTCCAGACCTGGCCGCTGCAATGGCCTCCAAGGTGCTGCTGGAAATGGACTTGGAGACACTTCGAGACGCACTGCTTGCAAATGGGCCACGCTTCGAGGGAGAATAGGCCCTTGCGCATCCACCCGGATGAGTCGCAACTTGTTCAACCAGGAGAGAGCGATGAAAAACCAGGCACTTCCACGCGGAGCAACTCTTGCTATCACCATGTTCGTTCTTTGTGGCGTCGCGTCATTGGCCACGGCCCAGTTCGTGGTTCCGCACGCGCAGCCCAATCCCGAGTCGCATCGTGGTGTCAGTGATCCATCATCGGTAAAGGTGTCGGAGAATGACGCGCTCGATGTCGACGTCGTATCCGGTGCCACCGAACAGGACGCCATCAATCATGCCCAGAACCTCCTCGAGGAGGATGGAGGGGTCAAGGCGATCGCGACCGGGTCCGGACTCGGGTTCGTTTCGACCTACAAGGTGAGCTATTCGCATGCCAAGAACAACGTGAATCTTTCCAGGTTGCAGCAGCGCCTCGCGGCGGTGCAGGCGGATCTTCTCGCGAAGGCACAACTGGTCAAATTCCTCGAGGGATGCTCGATCGAAGGCCAGGAGAAGATCGCTGAATCGATCCAGGCCCTCGATTCAGAAACCCAGCAGGACATGAACAGGACAATGACTGCGGAAGAGCAGCGGAAGTCCACGGTTGCCGGGCTCATCAGGGGAACGGTTACCTATGACTTCCGTGACGAGCCAGAAGGCGAATATGGCGGAACCTGCACCGTCTCCGTCGTGACTACTCCTCGGACTCGTGGGCAGGTCGCAGCGGGGACGCGCCCCAATCTCGTGCATGCCAGTGACATCCAGATGCTTCAGACGCTCCTCCTTGCCGAGTTGAAGAGCGGCCTGATGCCCCCCAATGGTGGTCGCACGATTCTTCTTCCTGGTGGCGGTGTCGCCTGGGTCGGATTCGGTTCGGCACTGGTTCGGGAAAACAGGGATCCGCGGTTGCGAGATGCCGCGATCGAGATGGCGAAGGGGGAAGCTGATCTGCGTGCGGAATCCGCCCTGCATGCTGTCATCAAGGGAGAGGACATCGAGTATTCAAAGGAGATGCAGAGCAACTTCGATTCGTCACTGAAGCAGTACGAGGTCAGTATCGACCTGTTGAGCGGCGAGGAGGAGGCCAGGACACTCGAGGAAACTGAGGAAGCCTCGATGGCATCCTCGTTCTACAAGGACACCGTCTCATCCAAGGTCAAGGGGACACTTCCTCCCGGCTGCATGAAGAAGGAGTTCAGGACCGACGATGGTCACTGGCAGTACTGCGTCTACATCTACGAGCCGGCAATGACGGCTGCGGCGAGGAAGGCGGCTGCGGAAATGGCGGCCAACAGTCCATTCGACAACACGAACAACTCCGGTCCCCAGTACATGACCGAGCCTGATGGTTCCTTCAAGAGGGGGGCGGATGGCCGATTGATCCCCAAATCTCTCGGCAGGGGTCGTGTGACAGAGGATGAGGATCTTTGAATCGTATTCCATGTGATGAAGGAGAAACCAGGATGGCAGAGAATGCATTTTCAGTCGAGTTGATACCGGCCGAGTACTGGATCGGTGGAGGCGATGGGTTCGATCCGGCCGAGGCAAACGTCTACATCGACTTCATCCAGTTCGAACGATGGAGTGAAGACGATGATTCCCAGCAGGACATCGCCCTCGTCGACCAGGGTGGGGTGACGGATGCGGGAAGCGATGGCACGCCTTCGATCCACGGGGCAACCTCCATCCATCGTGTCGATCTGTACCAGGACGGAGTCGAATGCGAATGGGAAGAGCTTGGCGAGGGCAACTTCGCCGTGAAGATCGGTGGAACCGTCGGCGTAATGACCGAGGATCCCGCGATCATCGAGGAACTGCGTTCCCTCATCGATCCGGACGTGCCGGCGGAATTCGGTCCGGACTACATCCTGGAGTTCAACCTCCGCAAGACCGGGGACGATCCTCCGATCACGGTTGAATCCGAGATCGAGTGCTCGGGAACCCTCACCGGGATAGATCCTGATTGGGGACCCTGACCCTGATTCGTAGTCGACTCAGCGGTCGATTGGTCGTTCCCCCAGCAACACCAGGCTGTTCTGCCACTGGCCCAGGGTGAAGCCCAGTTTCGCGTATATGTGCAGGGCCAGGCCCTTGGGATTCACGCCAAGCAGGAGCGTCGTGCAGCCAAGTTCGCTCATCGCGTGGTTGCCGATGGTGGAGACCAGCATCGAGCAGACTCCTCGGCGGCGGAACTCCGGATGCGTCTCGACGGATTGGAAGCGCCCTCGCTGTTCCGGGCAGCAGACCATGCCGGCCTGGCCCACGAGGCGACCTTCGATGAAGGCACCCCACCAGGTTGCGCTGCCCGTGGCCACCCATGCCTGCCAGGCGCGGCGGAGTCCTTCCTTGAAGGCGATGTAGTCGGCAACCCCGTCGATCTCCTCCGGATCGCATGCGATGTTGAGAGCGACGATGTCTTCCCAGTCATCCTCGATGTGCAGCGGCCGGATGCTCACACCCTCCGCCTCGACAGGCTGCAATGCGGTTGCATGCATCACCTGTCCTGCATCAACTTGCATGCCCAGTTCAAGTGCCCTTGCTTCCAGGTCGGGATCGACGGGTTCGCCATCCCAGCGGAGCATGACATGACTGCTCTCGGGCTGGTCCTCGAAGGTGTCACGTGCCAGTTGGATGAGGTTCTGTAGTTCGGATGCAGCGGGGGGGGAGGCCAGATGCAGGCAGTTGCCCCAGCGGTAGCCGGGGTTGTCCGGGACCCGGACCACGGTGATGCCGTCGACGACCTCGACACGGCCGTGCAGGCGCACGAGGTGCAGGTCGGTTTCAGTCAGTGGCAATCCATGCATCGGGTCGAATCAGTTCCCTGTCATCGTCGAACCGCAATAGCATGCTGCAGGGGGCATGACGTCGGCATTTCTCCATGCACTTCGAAAGGACGTATGGATGAAAGCGGCTTCGTCGTTGCGATCCTGTCCGATGAGCGCATCGCGGAGACCGAGCAGGGCCCAGCCATTGCGAGGATGCCGTTCCAGATCCTCCATGAACACCACTTCGGCTTCCTTGTACTGTTCGTCAACGAGCAACAGTGCCCCGAGAGCGTGGCGGATGGGCTGCATGCAGACCGGCGGTTCGGCGTATCGCAGCGAGTCTTCCAAGGCAACGGCTTCCTTCAGAAGGGCCAGGCCTTCCGATCTCCGACCTTCCTTGAACAGCATCTCCCCCTCGGTAAAGAGCCGCATGACCTTCATGCCCTCTTCCGGAGGATTGAAGGCCATCTCCCATCCATCGGGAATGTTGGCGACCGCATCATCGAACCTGGCCAGTTCAGCGCGGGCCTCCTTCGAGTTGCCCAGGTTTGCAAAGGCTATGGCCCGACTGCTGTGGGCAACGGCAACGGAGATGAATCTCCAATCCGGAGGCATCGGTGAGTCCAGTACCTGCTGCCATTCGCCGAATCGGATCATCGCATGCCATGGAGCGGCCATGGATGAATCCACGTACTGGGCATACGTGCGGATGAGTTCTTCGGGTGCCTCCTGCATGGACCAGGCGACGCTGATGGCGTCTTCCTTGGCGCCCTGCATCATGGCTGCGTAGACGAGGAAGTGTCGATTGTGCGAGGTGTATCCCCGGTAGTCGAAGGTTTCGGGGACCGCATCGAACCATGCATTGTCCAACTGGTAGCCACGTCGGTTGCATTCCAGCGCTTCTTCGTATCGGCCCGTGTGTACCCAGATATGGGAGGGCATGTGGACCAGGTGCCCCGAACCCGGCATGAGGTTTGCCAGCCGATCGGCGGCAGCTTCGGCCCGTTGAGGATCTGGAGAGGCTTCCATGATGTGGATATAGAGGTGGTTGGCTGCCGGGTGCATCGGGTGCGCAAGCATGGTCGTCTCGATGATGTTCCGGAACTCATCGCATGCACCCCTGGGTGACCCATCCTCGTTCCAGTATTCCCAGCTCTGGGTATTCATCAGGGCCTCGGCGGTCATCGCGGCGATGTCGGGATCATGCGGATACTGTTCATGGAGTACCCGAAGGCGATTGGCATACTCGAGGTCCATTTCACTCCGATCCTCGGGGTTCGGATACATGTAACGCCCCTGCAGGGCCCTGATCAGGCCCCGGTTGGCGGGCGACTTCTCGTTCTCGATGTATTCAAGTGCACGTTGCATGCCGACGTATGCAGCAGCCTGTTCACTCTCGTTCATCATCGGATCATTGATGTTCGGACCGTTTGCGCAGCTGATGCCCCACCAGGCCATCGCGAAACCAGGATCGTGGCGGGTGGCCTCCAGGAAGGACAGCGTTGCACCTTCATGGTTGAACCCGTAGAGCAGAGCCATGCCCTGGTCGAACCAGGCCCTGGCCTCCGTGCTCGTCGTCGTGACCGGACGCCGAAAATCGCCGAGGGTCTCGAGAATCATCGGTGGTGGTGTCGCCCGAGGGGTTGGAGGCACTGGTGGTTCGGTGGCGATTGTGCTGGTGAGCATCAGGCAGAGTTCGATGAGCACGGTGAGTGATCCTGTAGCAAGTGACCCCGTCGGCAAGGTGCAGGCAGGCCGTCGAGGCCTGTTCTCCCTTGTGATGTCACCGGATCATAGTGAACTCGAGAAAAAACGGCCCCGCCGTCGGGCGGGGCCGTGTTTGAACAATCAATGGAGGAATCCGAAGATCAGTTGCTGCCGCATTCGGCATTCCAGATCTCGCCGGCTTCTTCACGGGTCATGTCACCGTTTCGGACCGCCATGGCGAGGCGACTTCGAAGTGCAATGCAATCGTCGGACACTTCACCCCGTCCACCATCGGCGGCTTTCCGCTCGCGGTTGGCGCGGCCGGCATCGGCGGCTTTCCGCTCGCGGTTGGCGCGGCCGATCATCCTCCGCATTTCGCCCAGGCGGGCATCCATCTGTTCCTGGGTGATTTCGCCCCTCTCGACCATCTGCTGCATCTTGGCCTGTGCATCGGCATAGTCCTGGCGGGTGACCTGTGGCTGCCGGGTCTTCGTACTCTTGCCGATCATCTTTCGCATCGCGACGAGGCGGGCATCCATCTGTTCCTGGGTGATCTCGCCCTTCTCGACCATCTGCTGCATCTTGGCCTGCGCATCGGCGTAGTCCTGGCGGGTGACCGTGGGTTGTCCGCTGCTCTTGCTCTTGCCGATCATCTTTCGCATCTCGACGAGCCTGGCATCCATCTGTTCCTGGGTGATCTCGCCCTTCTCGACCATCTGCTGCATCTTGGCCTGCGCATCGGCGTAGTCCTGGCGGGTGATCTGCTCTTCCTTGCCGTCATCCGTCATCTTCTTGTAGACGGTCCAGACCTCGTCAACTTCCTCGACGGTCATGGTGCCTTCTTCGACGGCGGCATTCATGCGAGCGGCGCAGTCCTGGTACATCTTCTCGCAGAGTTCCTTCTTGAATGCGGAGAGTAGTGCACCTGCCTGCCTGCGATCGATCTCGCCGGCCTTGTGGGCGGCCCTGATCCCGGCCTCGTACTCCTCGTAGGCCTGTTCGGCCATCACGGTTTCCTGGGCGGCAATGAGATACTCGGCTGCCTGGGCGGGAGTGATATCGCCATTCTCGGCGGCAATGGAGATCTTCAGGATGATGTCGCTGGTCTTGCTGGAATCATCCGCGAGCGTGCTGGAAGTGAACAGCATGCCTGCTGTACCGAGTGCGATGGCTGTTGTTGCGATAAATCCTGTGAACTTCATCGTCATGGTTCTCCATTGATTTGCCTGGGAAATCTTTCCAACAGGGTATCGTCTCTTCCGGTTCCACGAAATGGAAATCCTGTTTATCACCCCGGATCCATGCTCAAGAGGCCTTGTCCATGCCAATGGCAGTGCACATCGTCGACGGGTCGATCCGCTGGAGAATCGGTGGGGGATGGGTGGATCTCATCCCGCCCTCTGGTGAACTCCCAGACAGCCGAGGTTCTATACCATGCATGGATACCTCATCGGAGGAAGGTACACGCCTGCGATTGCAGGCCCTGCAAGCGGAGGAGAGTCATGATGGCTTCTGAACCCAGAGAGATAGCAACCGGGAAGTTCGAGGAGTTCTACGAGTATTGCCTCGAGAACGGCATCGAGCCTGAAAGCATCGTTGCCGACCAGGGGGAAATGCTGCTCTTGACGAACCAGGAGGACATCGATCGATGCCAGGCTGCCTTGGAATAGGAAGGCGAGCAGGTCGGCGTAGTTGGAAACAGACCACTTCGAGGCGGGTTCGCCTGCCGATGAAGCCCGGAACATGGAGGCAGCAATGCCGGAATGGACACGGTAACGGGAAGCGATCGACGTGCGCATCTGCCTGCTGACAACTCAGGATCTCGATGCCGTGCCCTTTGCGGATGACGACTGGCCCTGCGATCCAAGACCCTTCATGCCCGAAGCAGAGTGGCATGTCGCTACGCTCGTGGGCAAGGTCAACTCCGTGAAGCAGGTGGAGGAACTGATCGACTCTGGCAGGTTCGATATCTTCTTCAATCTCTGCGACGGGGCTGCCGACCAGGACATCCCGGGGATCGAGGTCATCCAGAAACTCGAGGAACGCGGTGTGCCCTTCGCCGGGGCAACCTCGGAGTGCTACGAGCCGACACGTGTCGAGATGAAGGAGGCCTGCAGGAGGCAGGGCATCGCCACGCCCGACTACGTCGTGGCCCGCACCAAGAAGGATGTCGAGCGTGCGGCGAAGACACTGAACTTCCCGCTCTTCGTGAAGCACTACAGCAGCTACGCGAGTGTCGACATCAGTCGTCGATCCTGTGTGAAGAGCCCGGCGGGACTTCGCATCCAGGCCCGGAAGATCATGTCACGCCACGGAGCGGCCCTGATCGAGGAATACATCGATGGCATCGAGTGCACCGTGCTGGTGGCCGAGAACCCCGAGGATCCACTGAAGCCCATCACCTATACGCCCGCGCAGTACAGGTTCCCGGAGGGTGAGCATTTCAAGCACTCGGACCTGAAGTGGGTCGAGTACGAGGGGCTTTCCTCCTTCCCGGTCGAGGATCCGGTGCTCGCCGAGCGGCTGCGTGACGAGTGCGCCCGCTTCTTCGTGGAACTCAATGCGGCGAGTTTCGGCCGCTGCGATCTGCGTGTCGACAGCGAGGGCACGCCCTACATGCTGGAGATCAATGCCAACTGCGGCATCTACTACCCGCCGGCAGACTACGGCAGCGCCGACATCTGCCTGGCCCTCGACCCGGCGGGGCATGAGGGCTTCACACGCCAACTGGTCGCCGCCGCCTTTGCTCGGCATGCCCGACGGGGCCAATAAAGCCTGCCTGCATCGTGTTCCACCGGGTTTTCCTTGAGATAAGACCCTTCGCGGTGTTCAATGGAGTATTCCCACAGGAGGGATTCCATGGCACCCATGGAAGGAGGGTCGATGAATCCAGTTCAGCGTGCAGGATTGTTCATCACGCTTGTCGCCAGCCTGCTGAGCATGCAGGCCCATGCGGCTGATCGTGCGCCTGCACGTGGTGCCACGGGCTGGACCATCGTGGAGAGTTTCAGCGTGCCGGAGGGCGCCTCGGGCCTGGCCTGGGATGGAACGAGCCTGTACCTGGGCATCTATGGAGTCGATGGAGGCCACATCTACGGACTGGACCCGCAGACGGGTTCCTACTCGCTGCGTTTCATCGGGCAGCAGGAAGATGCCTTTGGCCTCTCCTACGACGGCCAGTACCTCTGGACCACCGACCACCCCGGTAGCAGTTCGACGCCCGCCCAGGCGTTGAAGCTCGATTGGAACGGCAACGTGATCGAGCAGATCGAGTTGCCTGATCACTACATGTCCGGCATCGCCTGCGATGGAGACGACATCTGGGTTTCACGCTACTACCCCGACCCGGGCCACCTCTACAGGATCAACGCCGGGGGCGTCATCCTCGACGAGTTCGATGGGCCTGATGACCAGCCATGGGACCTGGCCATCGGCGAGGGCTGCATCTGGATCGCTGACTACTGGGGCGACACGCTCTACAGCGTCGACCCGGTCACCGGAACCGTCCTCGACAGCCATGCGTCCGAGGGCGTCGATCCGGCCGGCATCGTCTGGGATGGCCAGTACCTCTGGTACTGCGACAACGGGGACAACTACGACTACGACATTCTCTACAAGGTCGATCTCCAGGGTGGCGGTACACCGGAGATCCTCATCGCCGACTCCGAGCATGACTTCGGGAGCGTGGCCATCGGTGATGTCGCTACGTGGAACGTGAACATCGCCAATACCGGCACGGCGAGCCTGGTCATCGACCAGTTGACCTTCAGTCAAGCAGTCGATGTCAGTTGCACGGCCACCTTCCCCGTCGTCGTACCCGTCGGCGGCAGCGAACAACTGCCCCTCGAGTACGCCCCGGGTTCCTTCGAGCCACTGCTCGTCACGGCGAATGTGCATTCCAATGACCCGATCCATCCCTCCCAGCCGCTGGTGCTCACCGGCCATGGTGTCTACCCGGACCCGACGATCCACGTCGTGGAGGACTCGCACAACTTCGGCACGATCAGGGTCGGAGCGCATACGCGCTGGTTCATCGAGATCGCCAATCACGGCGCAGGCCCGCTGATCATCGATGGCGCCCAGCTCGACAGCGAGCACTTCTACATCGATCCGGGACTGGCGCTGCCCATCACCCTCGATACGCTCGAGGAGACCGTCATCGGCGTCTGGTTCAGTCCGACTTCGACCCAGTCCGTTACGGCAACGGCGCTCCTGTCATCGAATGACGGCAACCATGATCCTGCCGAACTCGACCTCCTTGGTAGCGCCATCGAGATCGACTATCCCATGGGTTCACACCTGTGGTCCTATCTGGTGGAGGGAAGCTGGGACAACACGCCCAAGGCCATGGCGCCCATCGCGGACATCACGGGCGACGGCAGATCCGACCTGGTGGTCTGTACTGAGGACAACTACATCCGGTGCTTCAACGGGAATGCACACTCCGGTGGCGACATCCTGTGGGAACACGAGATCTACAGCGGCAACATCTACTCGGACAAGGGCCTGGACGTCATCGCCGACGTGGATGGTGACGGGTTCGAGGACGTCGTGGTCGGTGCGACGGGGGGCGCACGGCTCATCAGGATGCTCTCGGGTCGAACCGGCGAGGAACGCTGGAGCTACGAAACGAATCAGGTCGGCAGCGGGGGCTGGGTCTACCAGGTCGATGGCAGCCGTGATTTCTCCGGTGACGGCATCGTCGACGTACTCGCCTGCGCCGGTGATGACGGCGAGGATGAAGGTCCCAAGCGTGCCTACTGCCTTGATGGCCTTGATGGCTCCCTGCTGTGGCAGCGTCCGTTGTTCGGTCCCGTGTTCTCGATCAGCGCGGTTGATGACTTCAATGGGGATGACGTACCTGACGCGGTGGCTGGCGCATCGGATGAATGGGAGACCCAGGGGCGTGCCGTGGGCATCGATGGAGCAACCGGGTTCGAGGAATGGTCCTTCTACACCGGTGGTTCTTCCGTCTGGTCCGTGGTCCAGGTCGGGGACATCTCGCTTGATGGCATCAATGACGTCATGATCGGCGACTTCAGCAGCGGCGAGGTGTACGCCCTGGATGTGGTCGATGGAAGCCAGTTGTTCATCACCAGTGGCCTGGGAACCCTTACGGGTCTGAAGCGCATCGAGGATGTCAATGGCGATGGTCATCCCGAGGTCGTGCCGGAACACTTCCAGGATCAGGTGCGCCTCATCAGCGGGGCCGACGGGTCCTACATCTGGTCGACGGCCGTAGCCGACAAGCCGACGGTTGCATCGGTGATTCCGGATGTCAGCGGGGATGGCATCAACGATCTGGTCGTCGACACCCTCTTCAGTGACAACTACACCTACTTCCTCGATGGGGCCGATGGTTCGATCCTGCAGAGCGCCAACTTCGGTACCCCGGTCGATTCCATCACCGTCCTGCCGGACATCGTCGGGGACGGTTCCTGGGAACTCGTGGCCGGTGGTCGCAACGGGATGATCAAGTGCGTCTCGGGTGGTCTTGACGCCCTGGTCCTCCATCCCGCCGACATCAACGAGGACGGCTATGTGAATGTCGACGACCTGCTGCTGGTCATAAGCCAGTGGGGGATGACCGGCTCATCTGCGGACATCAGTGGTGACGGCATCGTCGGTGTCGATGACCTGCTGATGGTCATCGCCGGGTGGGGGCACGGAACCTGAGCAGGTCGATCTGGTTCTACCGGGACGATTCTTCGATGGCCATCGATTCCAGGACCACCTGGTGGAACTCGTTGTTCATGTCCATGTTGAAGGGGAACTGCTGGGTCGCGAAGACCGCGGTGAGATCCTGTTCCGGATCGATGAAGAAGTACGTGCAGGCGGCGCCGCCCCAGGACCAGCGTCCTTCGCCAAGGGGGCCCATCCGTGAGTCGACCGCCGGCTGGATTCCGAACCCGAGTCCAAAGCGCTGTCTCGGGCCCTTCTTCGTGCCGGGGCCCAGTTGATTCTGCGTCATGAAGGTGACGGTTCGTGTCTCGAGGATGCGATTGCCATCGAGTTCACCCAACTGCTCCATGGCCCTGCAGAAACGCGTGTAGTCACCGATGGTCGACCAGAGTCCGCCACCGCCGGACTGGAAGGCGGGCTTGAGAATCTTCGTACCGCCCTCGTAGTGATTCGCATCGACCACAAGTGATCCCTCGTCGGGTGTGACGATGTGCATCAACTCGATATCCGCGTCGGGCGTGAACCCGGTGTCATCCATGCCCAGTGGAGTGAAGATGTTCTCCTGCAGGTAGACCTCGAATTCCTTCCCCGAGACCACCTCGACGACGCGTCCGAGTACATCCGTATTGAGCCCGTAGACGAAGGCCTGGCCTGGATGGGAGGCGAGGGGCATCCGCGACATGACGACGGCGGTTTCCTCGAGACTTGTGACATCGGCCATCTTGTCCTTGTAGTGGGGGACCAGTTCGGGTGGCGCGCTGAAGTCGTAGGCCAGGCCGCTGGTATGGGTCAGGAGGTCGCGGATGGTGACGGGCCTGCGTGGGGCCACGAGTTGACCATCGACGGATACCTTCGTCTCCTTGAACTCGGGGATGTACTTGGAGACGGGATCATCGAGATCCAATTTTCCCTGTTCGACCAGTTGCATGATGGCGGTCGAGGTGACGGCCTTGCTCATCGAGTAGATGCGGATGACCTGGTCGGTCTCGAGATCCTCCTCTGAACCTGGTGTTCGATCACCGACGGCTTCCAGGAAGATGGTCTCCCCGTCGCGGGTCACCTGGACCATGCAGCCCACGACCTTGCCCGACTCGACGAGAGAGTTCATCCAGTCCATCAATGGCTTGAGTTGTGCGGCCGATGCCGCCGAGGAAATCAGCAGGCCAAGAAGCAGCATCATCGTGAGATTGCGTGTTTTGTTGTTCATTCCAGGATTCTAGCAGAACGTCCCTTTGCTTCGGGGTGTGCCTCGCGGGCTTTCATGCGACACTGGCGGACATGAAAGCCATACTTCTCGCCGTCGCTGCCGGTCTCTGCTGGGGAATCGGTGAAGCCTGTACACGAAGCGCCCTGCATGATGGTCGAGTCGGCCCGTTCACTGCGCTGCTGATACGAACCCTCGTTGCACTGCCGGTCATCCTGCTTGCCTGGTGGCTGATGCTCAAGGGAGTAGGGGG
This sequence comes from Phycisphaerae bacterium, assembly GCA_002722935.1. GTDB lineage: Bacteria > Planctomycetota > Phycisphaerae > Phycisphaerales > SM1A02 > SP202. The sequence goes on from PBMX01000003.1 coordinate 40,507, forward strand.
GCTCCATGTCGAACCACCGGTGCGAGACATGAACGGCTCCGCCTGGGCGAAGGTCATCATCGGTTCAGGCCTGCTTGCCGCAGCGCTGGGCATCATCTTCTTCTACGCCGCCCTCTCGATGGGTGAACTCTCGGTCGTCAAACCCATCTCGTTCGCCCTGGCTCCCGCCGTGGCGGTACTCATCGGCTGGTTCATCCTCGGCGAGTCCATCAGCGTGAGGAAGGTCATCGCGATCGGTCTGATCCTCGCCGGCGTCATCATGCTCTCGATTCAACCGTCCGCTCCCGGCGGCAGCCTGGAGCAGCCACGGATCCAGTCATGATGCGATGGGCCGTACTGCTTCCCTGCCTGCTCGCCATTCCCGGGTGTTCCGCCACCAGAGGGATGCCTGCTGAAGAACTGCCCGCGATCCGGGTGGTCTGCTTCTTCGGCGGAGGGGAGTGGCGCTATGAGCGCATGACGCACTTCATTCCGGGATTCCTGGGTTTCGAAGCCGACGGCACTCTCCGGGATTGGGATCTGCGCGAGGTCGCCCGCGAGGCTCATGCTTCGGGTGTCAAGGTCATCGTCAGTTTCGACGGGGAACACTGGGAGGAGAACTTCCTTCCCATGAGTTCGAACGAGGATGGCTCCCGTGATCGATTCGTCGAGAACATCCTGCACTACTGCCAGGAGAACGGGATCGACGGCGTCGACTACGACTGGGAGATCGGCGGCGGTTTCTCGACCGAGCAGCAGGCCCTGTACAGCGAACTGGTCATCGCGACGAAGAACGCCTTCAGGCCCCATGGCCTGAGCGTCAGCATCGACGCCTACTTCAGAGACGAGCTCAATGCGGAGGGAATCGAGGCCGTCGACTGGATGCAGTTGATGGCCTACGAGGACATGGAAGAGATGCACTCCATGGTCGAGTACTGGGAGGCTCGCGGCGTCCCTCGGGAGAAGATCGTCATCGGGATGGCGGCAGGTTGGGGAGATGAGCGGGAGGGCTTCGACCATGACCTGGTGAGGGCGAAGACACGGACATGCCTCGATGGTGGCTACGGTGGCGTGATGTTGTTTCGCACGGACCTGGACGCCGTCGATGAAACGTCGATGCTCGGGGTCGTGCACGAGACGATCAAGCAGGGCGACTAGGCCGGGAACTCAGGACTCGCCTGCCTCGACCTTCACGGGAATCCACTCCAGGTCGGTCACCACGGCGCCGTGGTCCGAGGGAAATGATCGTTCACGAACTGGAATCGAGTCGTCCTCCCATGGCATGGGAAGGACGTGCGCCGAGATGGGGCGCAGTGTCCAGCCCTCGCCGCCCCGAGCCGGGTTCTTCAGGTAGAGCCGGTCGATGCGCTCGTAGGACTGGGGCGTGCCGGTTTCACCGGGCCGTGGTCCACGGAACATGGGTGACCAGGTGATCCCCGGGTACTGCACCGCATCGGGATGCAGCATCCGGAAGGTGTCCATGAAACCCGCTTCATGCATGGCCATGCTCACCGGCAGGGGCAGGGCGCGGCGGTGGGTGTAGACGCGGGCCGTGTCCACCGTCCAGTCCAGGTGCGAAGGGCAGTTCCAGTCGCCACCGACGAGCAGGGGGACCTTCGCGTCCAGTTGTCCGGCATCACGCAGGTGCGCGATGATTGCCGTGGCCTGTTTGAGCCGGTTGGAACGCTCGGTTTCGGCAGCCAGGAGCAACTCGTCGCTCATGTCGGGGTTGTCACGCAGTTCGTAGCCGACGAACGCCCGGTAGTCGATCCAGATGCTCCAGGCCAGCAACTCCCGTTGCTGTGAATCCTTCAGCAGTGCACCCACTCCATGCCACTCGTGGTGGAAGAAGGTGGTTTCCAGTTCAAGTGGCGTCAGGACGCACAGGTGCGTGCTCCGGTCCTGGTGCTGGTTCCAGCCAAGTTCGCCTGCCAGCCATTCCCCGAGGCGGGGTCGATCTCCATCGATGTCGTAGCTTTCCTGGAGCAGCACGATGTCGGGTTCGACGCTGCGGATGATCGCCAATGCCTTCTCCGGCCCCTCGTCGACGTCATTGGCACCATGGAGCACGTTCCAGACAAGGACTCTCAGCCTGTTTTCGTCAGGATCCTGTTCATGGGCGGCATCGCCGGGATGAATGCACAGCGCGAGGGTTGCAATGATCAGGATGGCGATGGAACGCGGTCTCATGACGTGAACAAGGATACCGTTCTCCCGTATCGCCTGCGTTGCCCGATCTACCTATCATGCCTGCAGGTAACCACATGCGAATGATCTTTCCATGCCTCGTGCTTCCTTGCCTCCTGCTCGGTGGGTGCCTGGGGAGGAGTCCGTACTACGTTTCACCGGGGGGGGGCTATTCCACGTCCACTCTCGCCAGGTACGGCGGTTCGGATTCATGTGACTGCCCACCTCCCAATCCATTCGCCAAGGGATACGTGCAGAACACCAACCCGTTCGGGAAGGGCTACGTGCAGACCACGAATCCCTTCGCCGACGACTATGTCCAGGACACCAATCCGTTCGGCAAGGGATACGTCCAGGACACCAACCCGTTCGGCAAGGGATACATCCAGGACAAGTGCCACATCGGCCTCGGCGACTGAGTTCAACGTCGACTTGTAGAGTTCAGACTTCGGATCGTGCTACGAAACGCCGGTCACGCTGGAGGGCCCAGCAAGAAGTTCGAAGTCGGTGATGGAGATGTTGACGAAGGCGGGATTCTCACCGAGGGACTTGAAGAGCTCGGACTCCCTGTAGTCGAGCATCGCCTGGCGGTCGTTGAAGAGGTAGACGCCGCCGTAGGTGTTCGTCTCCTCGTTGGCCAGCCACTTCTTGGAGACCAGCCCGGGGATGGCGGCGAAGGCACCGGAGACTTCGTCGCAGACCGCCTCGTAGTCGGGGCGAGCGAGATTCTCAAGATTGAAGTTGATGATCAGGATGTGCATTCAGTGCTCCTGCAAATGCGTATTTCCGGTGAACGGAGTCAACAGGGTTCGAATCTCACCGCTTGATTCAGAAGGCAGTACGTCGCCTTCAATCAGTGCAAGGACCGATTCGGCGACCATCGTATCCACGCAGTCTTTCGATATCGCGTCACGGATCAGCTGGACGAGAAGCATGCCCGAGGAGCCTTCTGCTGCTTCAACCCTTGCCAATCCTTCCAGGGCGAATTTGAGAGCGACCGTGGCTCTCGATCTGGTGGCCAGAAGTGCGCTCTCCTCGTAGTAGCGCCTCGCCTCGTCGAGCAGTCGGGCCTGCTCATCCTTGTTTCCTGCGCTCCGGCCCTCATCGAGCGAAATACCGCCGAGCATGCTCGTCATGCGCATGATCCCACCGAGGTCGCCGGTCTCCCGGGAGATCGAGAGGTTCTGCCCGTACGATTCCCTGGCCTGCTCGATCCGGCCCGATGCCATGTGGACGTCCCCGAGCCCTCCATGTCCGATCGCTTCACCCTTTCGGTCGGATACGCCCGGGCTTCGATTCAGGTCGATGGCCTGTTTGAAGAGAGTTTCAGCTCCCTGCGCGTCACCGGCATGATGCAGCCTCGACATCCCAAGGGAGTTGCAGATCTCGCTCTGCAGGAGGAGCATTTCGTGGCGGGTTTTCTGGTCAGGGGTTTGCTCTGCTGCCGCGGTCGTTTCCGCGTACAACTGCTCGAGTGCCTCGTGCTTCTCGCCCGCCTGTGTTCGCGGGTCCATGCAGAGCGCCTTGATGAAACGTCCACGAGCGGCCATCCAGGGTGGGGATGCCTGGTCTTCGACGAGTGACTGCACCGCCATGTCCGCTTCTTCGAACCGGCGTTGCTTGTACATCGCAAGGCCTCTCAGGATCGCGATTCGGTATCGCGTCGTCGATTCCGGATCCGTCAGGGCATCGAGGATGTCTTCCGCCTGCGAGAGTGAATCCAGGGCTGTATCAGGCTGTTCCTCGGCATCGAGAACGAGCTGGGCATGCATCGTGAGCAGGCCGATCCGTTTCTCACCAGGGATGGCGAGGTCGCTTCGATCCCGTGTCAGGTCGATCGCTGGCTTCAACTCGCGAAGCGCTCGGCCGTAGAGCCGTCGCTGCTCACATCGTCCAGCTGCCATGCATGACCATCGAATCGTCTCCATCGGCATGCGCTCGGAAACCATCGAAGCATGCCTTGCGATCGAGAGAACTTCCGTGAACGGAATCGCCGACTCATCCGCGTACTTCGCATCGAGTTCAGCGGCTCGAACCTGGACGAATCTCATGTGATACTCACGGGCCATCTGCTGAACCTCGGCCGGGTTCCGGCCAGGCTCCGATCTGAACGCTCCTGCAATGCGCTTGTCACGGAATTCGAAGATGTCATCGGCCTCCACGCGATCGATGACGATCCCTCGCAGTTCCGCTTCCTTCAGCAGGGAAAGCAGCTCGATGACGTCTATGTTGAAGATCCTGGCCACGAGCGAGACCTGGAAAGAGCGTCCGATCACGGCGCAGCAGTGGAGAATGTCGAGCAACCGGCGATCGAGTCCATCGAGCTCGTTAGCAACCATGTCCTTGAACTCGCTGCCGGGGGTAATCGATGCCAGGGATGTCGACGGGTCGAGGTCGATCCGTCCATCGATCATCTTCAAGGCATGCTGTTCAAGGGCGATCTTCATGAACTCGAGTCGATGCAATGGGAGTTCAAGTCCCTTGAGTTCCATTTCACGGGTGATGACTCGGCGGGCGCGTTCAGTGCAGCGAAGCGTTTCAAGAAGCCGGGTACGCCACTCGGTCGAGTTCTCTTCTGTTCCCAGCACCTCATGGATCGGCTCCGGCCTCAGGAGGTTTACCACGCCTCGCTGCGAGAGTTCCTCGAGTTTCTCCAGCGTGATGGCGGCCTGATCCGGTTCATCCTCGCTGCCCGGGGAATGGTCGCTTCGGCAGGTGATCAGAATGCAGACTCGATTCCGCATGTCAGGTTCGCCGGAGACGAAACGATCTACGAGCCGTTCCAGGAGAATGTTCAGGACCCGAAGCGAATCATCGTCGATCCACTGGATGTCATCCAGGATCAGGACGACTCGCCTGCCGCCGGGCTGATCTCCCGAGGGCATGACGTAATGGCCGAGCACCTCGGCCATCTCGTCGGCGATCATGCCCTCGTTTGCCGAGACGAACTTTTCGTCATCACTTCCAGCGAGATCCAGTGCCACCGAGATCGCCGAGCCGGCAATGGACGCGTTCGAGGCAACTTTGGAGAGTCCCTCCTGCATGCGGCGGGCATTTTCCGCGGGATTGCTGAATCGATGAACCCCCATGAGCTCGCCGAAGGCCTGTCGAAGGGGTTCGTAGGGAATATCCGCCTCGGGATCGCCGGGTTCATTGCAATCCCCGAAGAGGACGATGGTGTCCCCGCCGAGAGCACTGCCAGCGACTTCAAGCCGGATTCGTTCACCAAGTTCACGCGCTGTCCGTGTCTTGCCACACCCGTGACTGCCCTCAAGCCAGGCGATCTCGATGGCGTCGTCGGAAGCTCCTTCGCCGAGAATGCCCTCGAGCAGACTCCCGAGAAGGCTCGATGATGCGGCCGTATCGACGTATGGCGGATCCCGAAGCAGTTCGGATTCACTTGTTTCGAGCTCAGCGTCTTCCTCGACGGTATTCCCCCTGTCCAGGCCGCCTTTGAGGACGAGGGTCCCGAGGTAGGCGGCCGGCGGAATGCAGCCTGCGGCGATCGAATTGGTCCACGTGCCCCGAACCTCGAGGATCGAGGCGATGGTTACTCCAAGGAGCCCGGCAACCATGGCGGCCATGTCCCAGTGGCTGCCTGTGCGGTTCCAGGCACACCATGATCGTGACACCCCGACGAGCGTAATGAGGCCGAGGATCGCCGGCAGGCTGAAGATCGCCACGGCGTGTCCCAGGCCGCTGATCGGTCCGGCGTGCAATACGAGATTCACCTGTGCTCCAAACCAACTTCCGGCAAGCAGGATCGCCACCATGTCCGAGTTGCCCAGCCGGGTGGCGATGGCGTTGAACCTGGTGGCGGTCACGTACACCAGGAGCATCGGCAGCACTGTCAATGCAATGGAACTCCCCATGATCCAGGCGATTGAAATCGAGGTGGGGTGCAGCATCTCGAGGTCGGGCGTGGCCAGGCGCAGGCCCGCTTGCGCCATCGTGGAAAAGGCGAATCCACCGATGATCGCGACGACCATGGTCCAGGCCGGGGGCGTGGGGGCATGCAGGAGTACAGCGTGGTCGAGCGTGGTGGTGCGGAGCGAGCGCACGATCAGCGGATGCAGTCCAACGCCCAGCAGCAGGATCAGGTAGACCAGGGCCTCGAGGAATCCGACATCCTGCGCAAAACCGTCGACGTACCATTGACGGCCGGGCTCGATCCGATCCTGCTTCGACCCTCCATCCGGAATCGCCGTCGGCCACAACTGGTAGTAGCCTCCGAGGTAATAAAGTTCATCGACGGTATCGTTGTGCTTGATGGTAAGCACGCCGATCTTCTCGATTTCCAGGTCGACTGAACTCATCTGCCCTGCAAGTTCACGCAATGCCTCGGGGTCCGGAGGATTCTGCCTCAATTTCTGAAGCAGGTCCGCCCCCAGGCTCGCCGCCAGTTCCCTGTCGGAGATCGCGTAGTACGGCTTGTTGTTGTTGATGTAGACGTGCACGGCATCCCGTGCGGCACCACCAAATTCCTCTTGAAGCGGCCCGAGTTCCGTCTGGACGACCATGTACGGTAGGTCGTTCTCCATGTGGATCCTGGTATCGCCGTGCAGGATCGAGGCCGCGATCCGTTCCGAGGCCACCTCGACGGGCTCGTCGTACCACTCGTAGATCTCGTCCTGGCCGAAGAGCAGTCCGTAGTACGGGGACCAGGCTCCAAGCTGCTCTGATCGCTCATCGAGCATTGTTGCCAGTTGCTCGTGCCCCTCCCTGATCTGCAGGGCCTGCCCCCCGGGGGGCGATTGCATCGATGACAGGTCCTCGATGCTGAATCCAAGTTCTCCTGCAGCGCCTTCATAGAAATCCAGGGCCCTTTGCACCTCCGTGAGGCTCCAGGGCCGCGCACGGCTTACCCAGTACATGGTGTTGGCATGTTCCAGGTGCTCGGCGGCGCGTTCCTCGTTCGTTGATGCGATCGCAGGGCTGATTCCCGCTGCTTGAATCGACAAGGGAATGGCTGCAAGGATGGCCATTCGAACCAGGAGGGAGCGACAAGTCGAGTAGAGGGTCACGGAGTACCCGCCAGCAGTGCGTCCCTATACGCCGGGTGGATGTCGATTCCATCCGGCAGGCTGCCGGAAACCACCAGAGGGGAGACCTTGTTGTATCGCCTGGTCCAACTGATGAGGCGATTGATCGACAGTTGGATTTTCTTACCCTCTTCTCCAGCTTCCGCCCTGAGGTCCGGGATGGTCCGTGCCCCATTCTCGAGCATCTTCAGCAGCCGCTGGAGCCCCGGTTCGCAGAGGTGTACCTTCTCGAGAATGGCGTCGAGGGCGAATGCAGGCCACGCGGGAACGAGGGTGGAGCGGGAAGCGGCGATGACCCCGTCGATCCATTGATTGAACAGGTCACGGTCGATCGTCTCGCTGTCGACACGGAACATGCTGTCAAGCCTGATTGCATCGGGAACCTTCTCGGGCTTGCCCCAGTTCGCGGGATCCAGTTCCATTGAAGATGCGATCGGCAGGTCCGGGTCCATCCCTTCGTACCAGTTCAACCAGAGTTCCCCAGCGCCACCCCCGGTCTTGATCCTTCCCATGGAGGTGCTGGGCGAGCCGGTTGCAGCGGACTCGGTGAGCATGAAGAATTCGAGACTCCCGCGTATCGCCGCGGCGGTCGTATGCGCCATGCGCAGCCCGATGCGCGCCTCGAAGAGGTCCTCGAGGCGATGATCGAGCCAGTTGTTCCCGTCATCCCCTCGACTGAGCATCGGGATCTCGGCCTTCCCCTTGCCGTGGGTGGCCGTCTCGGTCTTGTCGGCATCTCGGGCGAAGGACATCCGGGCGATCTCGATGAGCTGGCTCGCGGCAGCGTCGATCACGTCATCGTCCTCCGGGGACTTCCACTCGATCTCGCAGCCGAGCCAGTAGGAGTCGCGGGTGGCGGGTTCAGGGAAACCGGGTTTCTTCGCCAGGGACCGGTAGAAACGGGTTTCCGGCCAGCGGCCCTCCGCATGCTGGGCCTGCACCCATTTGACGCCGCCCTTGGACATGCCGGGAGCACCGCTCTTGACGTTCACGATGAGGGTGTAGCGGGTCGGATCCTTCTCGGCCTGGAAGACCCAGGCGCAGCAACGGTAGGCTCCACTCGGGTCGGCGATGTCCTGGAGGCACTGGTTGTTCTTGACCTGGTCCGGGACCATGATCTCGTATCGTTGCCAGCGATGGACGCTTCGGCCTCCGATCGCAAGCGCGAACGTCGAGGCGACGGATTCCCAGGGCCTGTACTGCTTTTCGATGCGATTGAGGCACCTGCCCACCCATCCCTTGATGAACGGAAGGCCGAACTTCGAATCTCGACGAATGTCCTCCCAGGCGAGGCAGGTATCGAGTGTTCCATTCACGACCCTGTTGGTTGCGTAGATGCCCAGACCTTCGTCGCGTGATCGGAACGGTGCGCCCTCACCCCCCGGGATGTCGAATGAGTGAAGGAAGATTCTTCCCTCGCCGCTTTCCGTGAAGTCGATCGCGAAGAAGGGAATGTCACCATTGACGAAGGAGAGGACGTTTCGCTGCCCACGTTCCTTGTGGTACTTCGCCTGCCACTTCGTCTCGGTGAAGACCTGTTCCCTGACCTGGATGCCCTTTTCGCGGGCGACACCGTTGACCGCATCACGAACGATCTCGATGATCGCATCGGTTTCCGCCGCCGCGCGAAGCGATTCGCGCTCCGAATCATCCGGCAACTGCTCCTTGAGTCCCTCGAGCATCGATGCAATAAGGATCTCCTCGCTGTCCGTGATCTGCAGGTCGCTTACGACCTCACGGACGGCGAAGCGAAACTGCCGTCGCTTGTTGCTCTTGACGAGGAATCGATATTCCTCGCTGCACTCGGTCGCGTGGCGCCTGCCCGAGAGATCCTTGTAGACCACGTCGCATATTCGCACCTGGTAGATGCCCGGCTTCCGGGCACGGATGGACCACCGCATCCTCCGGGATTCCCCCGGTGCGAGATTCACAAGGACATGCTCCGGACCGTCGAGGACCTGGAGCCCTTCGGGCACGAGGATGTAGGTTTCGACGTCCGTTGCCCGGCCAAGTCCGATGTTGTGAAGGATGACTTCGAATTCGAAGCGATCACCGATCTCGATCTCCTGTTCTCCAGCGGAGGGGTGAAGAAGGCGGTGTACATTCACGATTGGAATCAGTGCGTCGTCGGAGTTGGGATCGATGACCTGCGTCGTCGGCCCGTCCACTTCGATGGTTCCACTGTCCTCGGCGGCGTCCGCCGACTCCGTTCCGCGGTACTGGAACGTGATGGTCGCAGGTGGGATGTTCTCCGCCCCCTGGGCCACAGCTTCCACCTTGAAGATCGCCGAGTGCTTCGATCCCGTTTCCATTGAAGGCCACTCGACCTCGATCCGACGTTCATCGACGAGTTCTCCCTGCTCCTGCTCGGGCATGAACCGGAGGGTCGAAGGCAGGTTGGTCACGGCTGACAGTGATTCCAGGGTGGTGCTGTCACGTTGATTGTTCAGCGTCATGGTGAGCTCGGCAGGCACACCATCTCCCACGGTCATCTCGAGGCTTGAAAGTTCCAGAGACGCCTCGATGTTCGGGGTGATCAGTTCAGCGGACTTGAAGAGGCGTTCGAAGAGTTGCCGCCGGGCTGGAAGGTTGACGCCGTGGTTCACGAGCCATTTGGAAACGTCGATCGTCGAGGTGCCCGCGATGCTCAGGAAGCCGAGCATGTTGGAGTTCTTCTTGATCTCCTTCGAGTACAGGGAGAGCTCCGTATTCTGCTCGCCGTCGATGGGCGCGACGATGGCCAGTGGCAGGAGGCGTATGAGCGACGTTCGTTTTCCGTTGAGCAGGACCGGCTCGCTGACGGGAATCATGATGCCGGGAGTCTTGACCTCGATGGGTGTCGTTCCACCCGCGACGTACCGTGTCCCGAAGTAGCACTGCTCCGTGCCGTTGATCTCGAAGCGATCGAATTGGGCCAGTTGCCATTCCTCGAGGAAGCCCAGCCTGGAAATGACGTCGTCGAGCATTTTCCGACGTTCATCGAGCTCATCCTCGAGTTTCTCCACCGAGATGATCGGGCCATGGGCGTCATGGTTCCGCCGTGTGACGAGTTCGTCGATCGCCTTCTTTGCCCCCGGGTAGACTGCAAGAGCTTCCGGGAGGGTGGATTTCAGGCCATGCTTCTTCGTGAACTCGGCCAGTGTTCGCAGGAGGGCGACCCATTTGCCCAGCGACATCTGTTCCATGCCGACCCGGTGCAGTTCGGCAAGGGTTTCGTTCGCCTTCTCCGAAGTGATGGCGGCAAGAAAATCATCCTTCGTTTCTTCGGATTTCGCTTCCTCCGCCTCCTCCTCGAGGCCGGCAACGAGATCGAGCAGGTCACCGACGGCGATGGCGCCGAGGAGGCTGAGCGTGTTCTCCAGCGCGATCCGGAGCATGTCCTTTCGCTGGGGGTTCCCCGGAGTGGCCATGGCCAGAGGCGAGGCGATAGGGCTGGGCAGGTAGGAGAGAGGGTCTGCAGTCATCCGTGGTTCCAATCGTAGGCCACACCGGCATCTCCGCTTGATCTCTGACCGGACAGGATAACCCGAAATACGGGTTCGTTCAGGAGACCGCATGGTGTTCCTGATCCGGGCAGCAGGCCTGGTCGATGCGTGACGCATCAAAACGGACCCTGCACGCCGATCCAGGTCCACCTGGCTCGACCCGGTCGAGGCTCAAGGCCTTCAGTTCCCCCTCGATATGGTCGGGCCGTGGCTTCAGGCAGGGGTGACGATCACGATTTCGTCCCTCGTGTACTCGTCATCTTCTTCAACCTGGTAGCGAAGGTACGTGGCACCATTGAACGCCCCACGAGGGTTGCCGAACTCACCGAACTCCGAGTCGAGCGGTTCGATGTAATTCGCCTGATCCCCGGTTCCATGGATGAAGTGGGTCCAGGCCGTCTCGAGTACCTGGTTGGGCGCGTGCCCGGGAAACAAGCCAACGAAACCCTGGAGTGGTTCCAGGATTCGCGAGCAGACTTCGGACCAGGTCTCCAGGTCGATCGATCGAGGATCGTCGATGACGGCTTCAAGGGCCGCTTCACTCTCGAGGCAGGAAATGTCCCCCGACTCGCTGCAAATGAACAAGGTGAACTCCAGGCCGCCGAAGCTTCCGGGGTCCCCGCACTCGATTCGCTCCTCCTGGCAGTCCTTCGGAACGAGGCCGATCGTCAGTATGTGTTTCATGCTCATGGTCCGTGGCTCCCGCCTGGCGATCGATGCGAATCCACTTGCGGCCGGGAGTCGCATTCGGTCATCCTACAGATACCCGGTGGCCTTGATGATCAGGGTATGATCATGTTTCAAGTTGATGACCTTATCAATGAAGTCGCACCTTACACAACGCGCCCGGTTGAACATTCCAATGAGCCGCCGGGCATTCCTCAATACCGCGACGGCCGCGTCCCTGACGCTGGCACTGCCGCGGCTCTCGGC
>PBMX01000004.1 GCA_002722935.1 Phycisphaerae bacterium
GCCAGCAGCAGCATGACCAGCAGCAGGAAGACGTACATCGGCCGACCGAATGAGCGCATGATGCTTTCCAGGCCCTCGCCCTCGTCATCGGTGATGTAGATGCCGTAGAAAGCGGCGATTCCGGCAGCGAGACACACCTGGGCTGTCATGTTCTGCAGCATCTCGATGCCCAGCACATTGGACGTGAGTTCCATGACGATGATCAACGAGACGATGAAGGCCCCGCCCCAGCCGACCTCGGCCAGCATCTCCCTGTAGCTGACGCCAGCCGTGACGCGTTCACTTGCGGGGAACACGGATGCGAGCATCAGGATGCCGTAGGCCGCCGTTGGAATGAGAATCAGCCCGATCTTCGCCTGCCAGGACATGCTGTCACTGATGCCCAGGACGACGATACCCGTGAGGACCAGGCCGCCGGGCCAACCCGCGTGCAGGATGTTCAGCCACGTCGTCTTGTTGTCACGGTAGATGGTCGCGATCAACGGGTTGATGACGGCTTCGACGGTGCCGGCGCCCAGTGCCCCGATGACGCTGCCCCAGTAGAGCATGCCGAATCCATCCGCGAAGATGGTCATGAAGGCGAAGGTCACGTGACAGGCGAACGCGAAGATCATCGCCTTCCCGTAGCCGACCTTGTCGATGATCAGGCTGAAGAGCACGATGCTCACGCCGAAGGGCCAGAGGCCCGCACCGAAGATGGTGCCCACCTGGGTCTTGTCCAGCCCGAAGGCCGCTTCCCATTCCGGCATGATCATCATCCGGAGCATGAAGGCGAAGGCCGTCGCGACGAGGGCGACGAAGCAGGCCCAGAAGAGCATGGTGCGCTGGGACGATGTCATTGAGTTCATGGGGGGGTCCTCGGGTTTGAGCGTGCCGATACTATGCAGTCATGCTTGACCTTGCCAGCGCCCGCGAACTGATGCACGAATGGGTCGAAAGCCCTGCACTGCGTATCCACATGGAATGCGTCTCCACCTGCATGGGGGCCGCCGCGAGGGTCCATGCCCCCGACCAGGAGGAACGGTGGCGCATCGCCGGTCTGCTCCATGACATGGACTACGAGAAGCATCCAACGACCGAGGAACACCCCTTCGTGGGCATCGAGCACCTGCGTGGCCGGGGCGATGTCGACGAGGAGATCCTCGATGCCATCCTCGGCCATGCCACCTACAGCGGCACGCCTCGCGAGACGGACATGGCGAAGTCCCTCTTCGCGGTGGACGAACTCTCGGGTTTCATCGTCGCCTGCTGCAAGGTGCGACCCAACGGCATCGCCGACCTGGCGCCCAAGTCGGTCAAGAAGAAACTGAAGATCGACAACTTCGCCGCTGGATGCGATCGCGGGGACATCCGCCTGGCCATGGAGGAACTTGGCGTGGATCCGACGGAGCACATCCAGTTCTGCATCGATGCGCTGCGAGAGGAAGCAGACCGCCTCGGTCTCGACCCGGCCGCATCGGGCTGATTCAGTTCTCGCAGGGACCCCAGGCCTGGATGACATTCAGCAGGTCGTCGACGTCGTAGGGGTTGCCCCAGCCTGCAATCACGAGCAGCAGGTCATCCACGCCCACGATGCCATCACCCGAAAGGTCGGCGGGGCATTCGCAGATATCCGGCACGCCATTGCCGTTGTTGTCCTCGTGGACACCGGATGCGATCTCGCAGGAATCCAGGACGAGGTTGCCATCGCAGTCCCCCTCGATCGGTGGGGCAAAGTCGAAGCCCGTCGGGGCGGGGATAAGTTGGGAGAGGATGTAGAAGCGACGCTTGAAGAGGCCGGTGGATTCCTCGTAGACCTGTACGGCGGTATTCGCGCCGTATGTCGAGACATAGACATCACCATCAGGGCCGATTCGCAGTGCCCATGGCTGCCCCAGTCCCCAGTACCCGCTGGGAAGACCGCCGCGGTCATACCGACCCAGGAAGTCACCGCTCTGCCGGTCGTACTCGAGGATGCTGTTGGATCCATGGCTCGTCACCAGCAGGGTTCCCCCTGGCCGCAGGGCCATGCCACGTGGATCGACGAGGTCCGTCGGACCACCCGGGATCAACTCACGAATGAACTGGCCATCGAGGTCGAACTCGAGGACGGCATTGTCGATGCTTGTCACGAGGATCATCCCATCGCCAGGCACGAGGATGCCCCGTGGCTGGTCGAGGCCACCGGTTCCGGCGGCAATGGCCGAACCCATGTGGGTGCGGGTTTCCAGATCGAAGCGTTCCACGCTGGCCGTACCTCGCGAGACCACCAACAGGTGTCCGTCTTCATCGAGGGCCATGCCCTCGGGTGAAACAAGGCCGCCCTGCAGTGTGGTGTCGAAGTCCCCGGTGATGCGGTCGAAGATCGACACGGCATCGGCATCGCCATCGCTGACAAGAAGATCATGCTCGGTCAGCAGTACGTCGCGACCATTGGCCGGGGTCGGGCTTGAGGTCGATTCGATCGGGACACCGCTTGCGGGATGGAATGCCTTGACTTCACCATCGCCGGTACCCGCGATCCACAGTGAACCACTGCCCTGCAACTGGATGTGATCGGGCGTCCCATCGCCATCACAATCCTCGCAGGCGTCGAGGACGGCATTGCGATTCAGGTCGAGTGTCATGTCGGCCTGGATCTGGTTGTAGTCGCTTGTCCCGTCACCGTCGCAGTCTTCCTCGCAGTCGTCGGGAATGCCGTTGCCCCAGAGGTCCGTGCTCGTACCCTCGAGAATGTCGTGGGAATCGGGAACGCCGTTTCCGTTGCAGTCCGGCTGGCATTCATCGGGGAACCCGTCTCCATCGACATCGGCACTGGTGCCCTTGGCCACGTCATCGGAGTCGTATTCACCATTGCCGTTGCAGTCCTCGCAGTCGTCGGGAATGTTGTTCAGGTTGTAGGCGACGCTGACACCCAGCAGGATGTCCAGTTGATCGCCCTGCCCGTTGCCGTTGCAGTCCGGGAGCAGGCACGGGGCCGTGTCCAGGTGCTCGTGCATGGCGTCCTGGGTGATGACGTGGAAACGCAGGTCGACGTTGGAGTTCCCGCCCGTGGTCGTATGGCAGTAACTCATGATGGACCCACGGTTGATGTCACCGCCGGCGCAGTTGTCGATGCCGTAGTCATGGGTGTGATAGGTGCCGCAGTTGTGGCCCAGTTCATGCGCCGAAACGACGATGTCCCAGTTGCCGAATCCCGGTTCGGTCGCCGAGTAGAACGACCCGAGGGTGTAGCCGGACACGGAATAGCCGATTTCAGAGCAGGTCGCCGACACGTAGGCGACGCCTCCGTAGGGAAGGTTCGTCCGCCCCGTCAGGAACTGGGCGAGATCCCGGTCGACCTCCTGCATGTTCTCATTCCAGTAGTTGCGGAATGGAACGAGGGGATCATCGTCGTTGAACAGGTCGTCGGGCGTCTCCCAGAGCCGGACGAAGGTCAGCACGAGTTCAACGTCGACGTCGCGTTCATAGATCGCGGCGACGGCTCCGTACATGGCCGTGATGTAGGCCGCGGCGGCATCCAGGTCACCGGAGAAGAGTTCCAGGAACTCGTAGTCGGTCTCGACGGCCAGGTCGAGTCGAAGGCGATCGAGGTTGAGCCCCAGCCCTCGCATGCCGGGCAGTGACTGCGGTTCTCCCCGTGCACCGCAGACCGGTACACCCAGTGGAGGTTGGCCGGCGTGCATGGCTCGCTGCCACTGAAGTCCATCCTCGACGAGACCTTTGCGACCATCCAGGGGCGCAAGAACCCAGGCCTCGCCATCGAGCATGGCGGTTCCAAGTGCTCCGCGAGGCCCGATGGCCATGTACACGAGGCTGTCATCCTTGCCACCGATGCTGCCGCGCAGCAGGGTGATGGAGGATGCATCGAAGTCCAGGGTCCGTTCACGACCCGTGCCGGCGTTGACCACGAAGCGGGTTCGCTCGTCCACCAGGTCGAACGGCTCCAGTCGAAGCAGTTGATCCTCGTTCCCCATCTTCATGGCGAATGAAACGAGACCATCGTCGAGCGCGGCGA
Organism: Phycisphaerae bacterium; assembly: GCA_002722935.1. Classification (GTDB taxonomy): domain Bacteria; phylum Planctomycetota; class Phycisphaerae; order Phycisphaerales; family SM1A02; genus SP202. Next base: position 3,998 of record PBMX01000004.1, read on the forward strand.
GGGATGCCGCATCGAGCCGGTAGGTCTCCGGCGCATCTATTTCCGGGGACAGCGGGGCGGTCAGCCCCAGCCCGGTGATCAGCACGATGGTTCCAAGCATGGACATGGCCCTTCATTGGAGCACGGGTCTGGTGTGCAGGCAAGTGAATTCGATTCAGGACGCCTTGATTGCATCCTCGATGCGTCGCAACGTGTCCCGTATGTCGCTCAACACCTCGTGATCGCCCGCGGCAACGGGGCTGGCAGTCGCCTTCTTGGCTTCGCCGGAGATGAGCAGATCACGCTGGGCAAGGACCTGGTTCCGGAACCCGATCGTGTCCTTGATCCCGATCAGGGATACCAGGGCGCCGCCGGTGGTGCCGCCGGAAGAACCGGCCGTCTCCACCGAGAGGGCGTGCAGTTCCATGGCCCGCATGATGGGTCCCTGCTTCAGGCCAAGGTCGGTGATCTTCTCGAGGGGAATGGTCTTCTCGATCCGGTTGAACATGCCCTTCCTCACGATCAGGGTCTTCTCGGTGAGGGTGCAGCTCATGTGCTCGAGGTACTTCCCCGTGATCATCATGCCGAAGAGAAACCAGAAGGGCAGCAGCGGGATGCCCACGACGATGATTGTCAGCCCCACGGCACCACTGAGGAGCCAGTAGGTGCAGGCCTTCTTCGTGAACTCCGCTTCAGCAAGAATCCTGTGTTCCGCCATGGGGGTAGAGGATATACTCGTAAAGCACTTGATGCGTTGAAACCGCGGTCCAGCCAGGTGGACCAGCGGATTCCCCCTTCCCTGGCAGCCAGTTCAGTTCATGCGATGGTCGGCCGTGCCGGTTTCGTCGCTCCGCATCAGTCAATGCCAATTACGCCACTGCCCGTTTTCGAAGCGGATGCCGATCCGGCCAACCGCGATGCCCTGACTCTCGAGGAGCAGCATGCCGCCATCAAGACGCCTGACAGCATCGTCGTCCGCTTTGGCAGGATGAAGATGATCGGCGAGTACAAGAACACCCTCGACCTGAAACCCGGCTGCGGTTCGAAACTCGTCGTCCGGACGCACCGGGGGATGGAACTGGCCGAGGCCGTGACGACCAGTTGCGGGAACGCCGGATGCGGCAAGTCGATCTCCCGCCAGGAGATGCTCGACTACATCGAGCGATCCGGCGGCAAGGACTACCCCTTTCACACGAAGGGCCGGGTGCTTCGCATCGCCACGCCGGAGGACCTCCATGCCCACGAGGAACTCCAGTCGGATCTCCAGCGATACGAACGAGTCTTCAAGGAACTGGTCACCTTCTACAACATCGAGCTGAAGTTCGTTTCGGCCGAGCCGATCCTCGGTGGAGAGGTCGTCACCTTCTACTACATGGCCGAGGAGCGCGTCGACTTCCGTGAACTTGTTCGCGACCTCGCGGCGGAGTTCACGGCGCGCATCGAGATGCGACAGGTCGGGGCACGCGACGAGGCGCGCCTCACGGCCGACTACGAGCGATGTGGTCAGCACTGCTGCTGTCAGAACTTCCTGAAGGTTCTCAAGCCGGTGTCGATGCGATCGGCGAAGGTCCAGAAGGCCACGCTCGATCCCCTGAAGATCTCAGGTCGATGCGGTCGTCTCATGTGCTGCCTTCGGTACGAAGATGAAACCTACAGGGATCTGAAGAAGAACCTGCCGCACAGGAAGACCAGGGTCGGAACCCTCGAGGGCCCGGGCCTCGTGAAGGACACGAAGGTGCTCACGCAACTGGTCCTCGTGGAACTCGAGCACGACCAGTCGGAGATCGCCGTCCCGCTGGAGGAACTCCTCGACCCGGACACCTGTCCACGCCCGGGAGAAACGGCTCGCAAACTCGCCGAGGAAGCCGCCATCGACCCGCTTCGCGGGATGGACGAGAATGAAGTGCGTCGAAAGACCGGCCAGGACGAGTCGGGTGGGGCAAAGAAGAAGCGACGACGTCGCCGCAGGAAGAAGCAGAAGGGCAAGGGGCAGGCCGATTCCAGCGCCCAGGGTGGAACAGCTGGCGAAGGCTCCAATGATCAGCGGCCTCGGAAAAAACGTCGCCGTCGCCGTCGCCGCAGGAAGGGCGGTGGTGGTTCCGGGGGCTCCAAGTCCTCCGAGTGATCCGGGCCTGCTAGGATTCCCACGACGATGGCAGAGGGCACTCCAATACGAGCAGCAGGCACCAGGACAGGTGAGGGCGGCTTCGTCGACACCATCCAGTCCCTGATCGTCGCCTTTGTACTCGCCATGATGTTCCGGGGATTCGTCGTCGAGGGATTCGTCATTCCCACCGGCTCCATGGCCCCGACCCTCCTGGGTGAGCATTGGTTGGTCCGCTCCATCCAGACGGGCACCGAGGTACCGGTCGGTCTCGACGGCTCCGGACGCAGCCGCCCAGAACCCTCTCGTCTGGAGGACCATGCCCTGGGCCGGGGTCAACCTCTTGATGGTGCCGGTGTCCTGAGGCGACGACTGGGTGATCGCATCCTCGTCTGCAAGTACATCTGGCCCTTCTTCCAGCCCGATCGTTTCGACGTCGCTGTCTTCAAGAACCCGACGCTTCCGGACGGGCCATCTGCGAACTACATCAAGCGTGTCGTCGGGCTGCCCAATGAAACCCTCTGGATCGTCGACGGTGACATTTTCGTGAAGGCGGCAGGGGAGGACGAGTTCATCGTTCAACGCAAGCCTGCGCACGTGCAGCGCGAGTCCTGGCAGGAAGTATGGACGTCGACTTCGCTGCCCGTGGCGCCTGAGCGACGGACGCGTCGATGGAGCGGGCCACCATGGCTCGGTTCACCATCGGCGGCATGGGAACTTGGTCCCCATGGAGCCTGGAGAAAACCGGGTGACGGGACGGCCGTCCTGACCTGGGACGGCGATCGCTACCCGATCGACGACTGGTCTGATTACAACATGATCTCGCCGATGGGCCAGCGTGGCCTGACCCCCGTGCGCGACATCCGGCTCAACTTCACGATGACACCGGAACAGCCTGGATTCGAGACGACCTTCCAACTGGTCGCCGACAGCCATGTGTTCCAGTTCAGGATCGAGGAAGGATCCGCCGAAGTCTCGATGTGGCCGGTCGGCGATCCATCCAGCGCCGAGCAGCGTATTGTCGGCATCGATTCCGTGCAGGCTGGCAGGGCAAGCGCCATCGTCTTCCAGCGCATGGATCAGTCCATGTCGATTTCTATCAACGGCAAGGAAGTCGTCGGCCTCCAGTGGAACTGGACGCCCCTGGAGCGCCTGGCCTACACCGGCGGCAAAGGCACTGAATCAACGTCCACACGCGTCCTGCTTGATGCGGCGTCACGTCCGACTCCACCCGAGTTGACCTGGTCCTTCCAAGGACCTGTCACGCTTTCTCGCATCGGGGTCCATCGAGACCTGTTCTACCAGCGGCCGGTCCTGAATCAACGTTCCATGAAGAATGCGCCCATCGCGGGCCAGGAAGCACTCGTGCAACCGGGTACGCCCGGGTACGGCACGCATCCCGACAAGCTGGCGGTCCTCGGCCCCGGCGAGTACTTCGTCCTCGGTGACAACACGGCTCGGTCTCTGGACTCCCGCCTGTGGGGTCCACCGAGTCCCATGGTTGCCACGCAGTTGAATCCGCATCCCTTCATCGTCGATCGACGACTGCTCATCGGGAAGGCGTGGCTGGTCTACTTCCCGGCGCCACACGCTCCCCGGAAGGGCGGGATGGGACTGATACCCGATTTCGGCCGCATCCGGTTCATCCGCTGAACATCACTGGTCGAGTCGACGCTTCCAGTCCCGGAGTACGGTGGCGCCTTCGCGACGTCGCTGGTCGATCGTCGGCAGGGCGATTGTGTGCATGGGTTCGATTTCAACCATGACATCCAGTTTTGCCGCTTCACGCGCATCGATTCCATGTGAACGAGCCTCCAGCACGGCGGCTCCATCGACCTGGCCTTCAAGTACCTGCCAGTCTGTGGCCAGTGGCCAGCAGAACGAATGGGGATACCCTGTTTCAACGGCCTCCTCTGACCAGGCGATGGTGTAGAGGATGCCATCGGGATCCGAGGGGAAGGAGGCGGCGTGAGCCTGGAGGGGGTCGTACATGCCCACGTAGCCTGAGACGAGTCTGCGGGAGGCATCTGCAGCCTGCATGTAGCCGAATGGGTCACGGGCGGGAATGCCTCGGATCGCCTCAAGCAGCAATCGCCTTTGCCGGGCGTCCAGTTGGCCCGAGGAATCCAGCGAGTCGACCATGCCGAGGATCCCGGTCACGGCATCCTGGGCGATGATCGAGTCGACGATGCTCGGGTTTGCGGAGAGATCTGCCGCCATTTCGAGTCCGACGACCAGTCGGGCGATGCAGGTGTCGATGTTTCCCGCGTCGAGCGCTTCGCGTGCCTGTTCCAGGAGCAGGTCGAAGCAACGACTCAGGCCCGTCGACCACGGTGGAACCACCGGCTGCGGGAATGCGTCTTCATCGAAGCCCGGAAAGGTGCAATCCTCGATGAGAGTGGCAACAAGCAGTTCATCCAGGACTGCAGACCGATCGTCCTCCGGTGAGAGTTGCTCGATCATCCGGGCCGCCCTGATGTACCACCATGCGGCGTTGGCTCCATCCAGTGGATCGACGGTTTCGCCCGCAATCGCCTTGAGCAGTTCCATTCGTTCCTCGAGGGCTTCGATGTTCTCATGCGTTCGCTGCATGACCATGCCGACGGTGGGGGCGAGGATCCTGGCGAAGTCGCCGTACTCGCCCTGCTCGAGGGCTTGGTCGAACTTCGCCTGCCTCGCTCGTGCAGCCGTCGGATCATCCATCTCGAAGGCCTCGATGGAATCGTCCATGAAGCGGTAGTACCCGTCCATGTTCGCGTCTCGAAACGCCTCCATCCACTCTTCCTGGTTGCTCACCTCGAANGTGGAGAAGATGTCCTTCATGTCGTCTGTCAACANGATGGAACCATCNGGCTGAAGGGCCTCCTCGAGTTGCCGCTCGACCCAGCCNCCGAAATACTCNTTTTCATTNCGAATGCTCTGGATGGCTCCGAACGGGTCANCACCCTCGACGTCCAGTTCCGCAAGCAGNAGGCGGGCCTCGGCNGGNCCGATGCTTCCCTCCTCGATTCCCAGTCCGACGGATTCATCGCAACGCGTGAAGATGGATTGCGCCACGAGAGATCCGATCAGGGTTCCTTCTTGGCCCATGTGGAAGGCCAGGGCGTAGAGACTCGCCAGCCTTCTCGTCGCTTCATCATGTCGGCCCTGCATCCGCTGCCATGTGATTCTCGTCAGCGTGTAGCGTGTCACGCCCATCATCGGGCCAAGGTGTGGAAGCAGGACTCCGGGTCCTTCAGAGAGGTCGATCCCGAAATCACAGTCCTTCTTGCCGGACCCCTGCAACAGCAGCCTGTCCATGGGATCGAGTGTCCGCATCGCGGCAAGGGCGTCGTCGCAGGGTTCCAGATGTGTCGGAAGATACTCGAGAAGAATCTTCGACTCCTCGTCGATGTCCTCCCAGGATTCCATGATCCTGTTGTAGTCGTCCGCGGCATTCTGCTGCGCGAGCGTTGCCGGGGCACAGAAGAACACGAGTGCCGACAGGAGTGCTTGTTTCATCCGATCAGCGTAGTTGCTTGCGCCCATATTCTCCAACGGCAGTCCTTGAAGGTACCCTGTAGGTCAATGAAGGACTCACAGGATTTCATTCCGTACGAATCCATCGACCAGCCGGAGGATCCGGTTGCCGCTGCAGGTCAGTTCCATGCCTTCATGGACCAGCGTCGATCCGTGCGCGAGTTCTCGGACAAGCCCGTTCCGCGGGAGGTGATCGAGCACGTGATTCGAGCTGCGGGAACGGCGCCGAGCGGGGCCAACAAGCAGCCATGGATGTTCGTCGCGGTACAGGATCCTGCGCTGAAGAAGGAGATTCGCATCGCGGCCGAGGCCGAGGAACTCGAGTTCTACGGCCGCCGCGCGTCCGAAACATGGCTGAAGGATCTTCAACCCTTCGGGACGGATGAACACAAGCCCTTCCTCGAGATCGCTCCCTGGTTGATCGTCGTCTTCAAGTGCATGAAGGACATCAGCCCCGAGACGGATTCGGAGCAGGTCTACTACGTCAACGAATCGGTGGGCATCGCGGCAGGCCTGTTGCTTGCAGCCATCCACCATGCAGGTCTCGTCGCATTGACGCATACGCCCAGCCCGATGAAGTTTCTCGGGCCGATCCTGCAGCGACCAGAACATGAGCGACCCTACCTCCTGATCCCGGTCGGTTGGCCGGCGGAAGGATGCAAGGTGCCCGACCTGCACCGGAAGCCCCTGGAGGAGATCATGGTCGTAGATCGACCGGGAGCAGCACCATGATGGATGTCCTCTTCTATGTTCTTGGAAGCCTCTTTGTCCTGATCGGCTTCGCCTGTCTGGTCCTCGTCGTCTTCCAGATGCCGGGTACGTGGATCATGCTCATCATCGCGACGCTGGTGCATCTGGCGGACGTGTTCTGGATCATGCCCGGCATGGGAGGCAGCCCGAGTCCGGCCTGGGGGTGGTGGGCCATCGCCATCGGCTGCGCCTTCGCGCTGGTGGGTGAAGTGATCGAGTTCGCAGCCGGTGCACTGGGGGCGAAGGCGGGCGGAGGTTCGAAGCGTGCAGCGTGGGGAGCGATTCTCGGTGGTTTTCTCGGCGCCATCATCGGCAGCATCATGCTTCCCATCATCGGTACGATTCTCGGGGCGATCTGTGGCTGCTTCCTCGGGGCGTTTCTCGGCGAGACGACCGGGAAGGATCCTCGCACGGCGGCCGAATCGGTCAAGCCGGCGATCGGGGCGACGATCGGGCGCGTGCTCGGGACGACCTGCAAGGTTCTCATCGGGGTGGTCGTCTGGGTGGTTCTCAGCACCGGCCTGCTTTCCGCGGGCCTTGCCTGATCAGCCAAGCGAGTCGGTCACGCGGAGCACTTCCTCGATCGTGGTCGTTCCATCGAGCACCCTGGCAATGCCTTCTTCCCTGAGGGTGGACATGCCCTGTTCCCTGCAGAGTGCGCGGAACTCGGTCACGGTTGGATTGCTCGCGACCTTGTCACGGAGGGTGTCATTCATCCTCAGGAACTCGTAGAGGCCGAGTCGACCGGTATATCCGCTTCCCCTGCAGGCCCTGCAGCCGACACCGCGAGCGAGCTGGTCGGGGATGTCTCCATGGCCTTCGAGAAACTCGCGTGCTTCATCCGTCGTCACTTCGGTCGTACGACAGGAGGGACAGATCCGTCTTGCCAGGCGCTGGGCCAGCACCGCGTTGACCGCTCCAGCGACGAGGAAGGGTTCAATCCCGATGTTGATGAGCCTCGTGATCGAGGAGGGTGCGTCATTCGTATGCAGCGTCGAGAGCACGAGGTGTCCCGTCAGTGCGGCCTGGGTCGCGATGGTCGCGGTCTCCATGTCGCGGATCTCCCCGACCATGATGACATCCGGGTCCTGTCGAAGCAGGCTTCGAAGCGTGGTCGCGAAGGTCAGGTCGATGCGCTCGTGCACCTGGATCTGCGTGATGCCTTCAAGCCGGTACTCGACGGGGTCCTCGACCGTCGAGACGTTCAATCGCTGCAGGTCCATCTGCTGGAGCGAGGCGTAGAGAGTCGTGGTCTTGCCCGATCCGGTCGGCCCGGTGACCAGGAGGATGCCATGGGGCCGCTCGATCTCGCTGCGCCATCCATCGAGAATCGACGTCCTGAAGCCCAGCCCGTCGAGGGGTACATCGATTGACCGATTGTCGAGGAGTCGCATGACGGTCTTCTCCCCGTGTGGAGTCGGCACCGTACTGATGCGAAGGTCCAGGGGGCGTTCCAGGACCGTTGCCTGGATCCTGCCGTCCTGCGGAAGGCGTCGCTCGGCGATGTCCAGGGTGGCCATGATCTTCAGGCGGGAGGTGATGGCCGCGTGCATCTTCCGAGGCGGGTTCATGGCGTCGTAGAGCACGCCGTCCACCCGGAAGCGAACCTTCAGTCCGTTCGAGGATGGTTCGATGTGGATGTCCGAGGCGCCTTCCTGGACCGCCGACTGGATGATGTGGTTGACGTATCGCACGACCGGCGATGATTCCGCTTCGGCCAGATCCACGTCCTGGTCATCCTGCCGGACGATCTCGATGTCCTCGATCTCGACATCTGCGAGAATCGCCTCGACGTCGATGTCGTCATGCAGTTCCGAGGCCAGCGAATCGAGCACCCCCTCGATGTCACTGCCGGTGACGAGCACCTGCCGGATGGAGGTCGCCGACAGCCGCCGCTTCACATCGTCGAGTCGAACCATGTCGCAGGGAACGGTGGTTCCCACGATGATCCGCTGCTTCTCCCGGCGAATGGGAATGACGTGGTTCGATCGACAGTACTGGCTTCCAAGCTGCTCGATGAGGTCGGTCTCGATGGCATCGGCCTCCAGGCGTTCCAGTGTCAGGCCCACCAGGGCGGCCAGCCTCGACATGACCTCGATTTCGTCCAGACCCTGGTCGACGAGCACGGCCGCCAGCGTTCTCCCGGGCGACTGCCTGTGGATCCTCCGGGCCTGCTCGAGTTGATCCTGTGACAGCATGCCGTCACGAACCATGACCGCGCCGAGTGCATGCATGGCCTCGATCGTCGAATCCTCGCCGGGAAGCAGCCTGGCGGCTTCGGGTTGTCGCTTCCTGGTCGGAAGCCAGTCCATGTCAGCGCGAACCATGTCGGTCTCCAATCATCGCCCGACCTGGAGTGTCCAGGATCCGGTCGTGCCTGTTTCCGTATCGGTTGCCTTCAGTTCTATCGAGTGCCGTTGGACATCGACGAGGATCACCTCGATCTGCCCGGGTACGCCTTCAAGGCGTTCGCCGAGGCGAAGCACCTGCCCGTCGATGCTCGCCAACTGGGTTCCTCCAGTCATCGTCGACTGCACCGTCAAGGTGTCGATGTAGTCCTCGAGTCTCGAGTAGGGGGAGTACCCGGTGGGCGCCCCCTCTTCGACGCTTACGCCTCCACCGGTGGGCATGAATGGATTCATTCGAAGATCCGACAGCGGCACCTGCTCGTTCACGTAACTCTGCTGCAACACGTCGAGGATCGATTCGCTCATGCCCATCGCCAGCAACGATCCCTGCGACTCGAGGTAGGAGCCGACCACCTGGTCCGCCGTGGAGGCCTCGGCGGCCTGCGGCCCGGCTCCGAGGGATCGCATCATCCAGATGGAGCCGATGCCCACGATGAGGACGATCACCAGCAGCCATGCCTGGTGGATTCGTGCAGAGGCATGCAGTCGTTCCAGTTCGCTTCCCTCGCCGAGAAGGGAGCCATCTCCATCGAGGTTCGAGATCGTGAAGGGGGTGTTGTCCAGTTCATCATGTGCATGCATGTCCATCAGTGGAGTTCCTTCATGGAGGTCCGGAGCATCGATCCGGCCGGATCGGAGGCGAAGTAGATACTCAGGAGGAAATCAGCCTTGACCGACCCCGGCGGGAGCGTCTTCCTGGAGGGACCACTGGTGGTTTCAACCCGTTCAAGTCCGAGATTGAAGATCCGGGTGATCCTCGGCAGGTTCTCAAGATCCAGCAGGAATGCGTAGAACCCTTCAAAGGGGCCTTCAAGTTCGACCGACAGGGGCTGTTCCATGTAGACCATCGCGGGAACAGGTTGCTCGCTGCGCACGGACTTGACCGTCAGGCCATGTTCCCGGGCGATCGACCAGGTCTGCTCGAGGATGCTCTCGACATCCTGCTGGGTCGGCAACTTCGACTCGACTCGGGCAATGGCCTCCATGCCCTTGTCGACCGCCTGGCCGAGGCCGTGCGCCTGCGCCAGGATCAGGTCCAGGGCCTGGATCTTCTCCTGTCGCTCCCTGATGTCCTCGTTGATCTCGTTGATGCGCTCGTTCTGCGGCATGAAGACCAGGTACCAGGACAGGATCGGTGCCGCCGAGAGCACGGCGAGGAAGACGAGTTGTCGTGTCAGTCCATTCATCGAGTTCCCTCCGTTGCCGCGGCAGAGAAGATGGAGCCCGGCGGTGGTGTCGGTGAGTGGTGACGCACATCGGCGTCATCCTTCAGGGCGAAGGTGATCTTGAAGCGACGCATGGCCATGTCATCGAGCAGGTCCTCCTCGGTCGACTCGAGTCGAACACCCTGGAGCAGGTCGTCGGCATTGAGGGATGCAAGGAACTCGGAGACGTGGAGATCCGTCGGGGCCAGGCCTTCAAGGGCCAGGCGCACGGAGTACCGGGGCACGGCGAATGTCTCTTCGCCGTCCACTGTGCAGGCCTCTCCACGACCGGGACGACGGGGGGGTCGTCCGGTTCCCGTGGCGGCAGGAGTTCTGGGCTGTTGTACGAGGGTCGACCTGAGATCCAGTTCCACCAGAGAAAGGCCCTCGGGCATGCGATCGATGATGTCGGCCAGGAGGACAGAGCGGGGAACACGCTCGACGAGGGCGGAGGCAAGAATGGCACGTACGATCATCTCGTCACGTGATTCCTCCAGTTCGGTGATGAGTTGAACCTGTTCAGCGGCGGTTTCATAGCGGGACAGCGCATTCTCCTGCCGTTGCAGTGCATCCTGGAGCACGAGGTGTCTATGCAGGAAGGCGCCGCCGATCGATGCGACGACGACCAGGAACATGGCCATCACCAGGTAGGAGGTTCGGCGGTTGCGTCGATGTTCGACGTACTCGTCGGGGAGAAAACTTTCATGCTGCATCCCTGGTTCCCTCCTTGTTCATGGGAATCGACACCAGGCCCGCGGCGGCCGACCAGCCTGGCCGGGGCCCTGCATCCTGTTTCAGGGGAGAATCCGGATCGATGGGCCTGCCCAGTGCTGCGAGGGGATCGCCCCGCTGCCCGGGAAGATGCAGGCGTTCGACGATCTGGCGACAGGCGTGGTCGGAGTGGGCGCCGCCACCGATGAAGACGATGCGTTCGACTCTCCGATCGGGGAAGTGGGAGGCGTCGTGGCGAAGTGCCATGCCCAGTTCATCGATGATCATGTCGAGCCGGTCGTCTTCATTGATGTCGGGATTCCGCTCGCCGGTCGCGATGCGACGAGCCTGGACGAGATTCATTCCGTTGGTGATCGAGGCGAGGACACCCCCGGAACCCAGGTCGACGAACAGCGTCGCTTCGGGGGTCGGGGAGTCGGACTGCTCGGACGGGCATGACTGCCGGTGAAGAAACGGAGCGACCGAAGCGCTGAACTGGGTTTGCAGGTCGAGCACCTCGTAGTGATGCCTGTGGAAGAGTTCAACGAGCCTGAAGACATGCCGCCTGGGGAATGCGAGGCAGATGAACTCCGTGTGCTCTCCCTGGCCTTCCTGCATCGCGGCGGGTCCGACTTGAAGGACGCGGGTCATCGGTTGTTCATCCATGGGGGGCAGGTGCATCGGGGCGACCTCCGAGGCGATCGCACTCTCCTCCGCATCCAGCTGCAGTTGCTGTGCCGTCGTCCAGGCCGAGGGAAGGGCGACCTTCACCCGTCGACCGGTGGCCCCGCTGTCCGTGATGAACCCGGGAAGAACATCTTCAAGCCAGTCCAGGTAGTTGGAGGGAGTGAGGGTGGCCTCGGGTGCCACGGGCATGGCCGCCGCCGCCGTGATGCTGCATCGGTCAGGGCCCAGTTGGAGCAGCTTGACCGAATGTCCGCCCAGGTCGATCGCGATGGGACTGTGTCGGGTTCGATGTGGGATGAAACGCAACCAGGTGCCCTCTCGTTTCGGACAGGTGGCATGCATCGAACATGCCTGCTGTACTTGTCGGAAGGCTGTTGCCGGCTCTGCAGCAGGATCAGGACTGTGTCGATTGTCGGGGTTGACGTGAACTGGTGACGCGGAATGAAGCGCCTGCCGGGTTCGGAATGTACTGGTTGCAAGACCTGGATCAGGCCTCGCGCAGCATGTCCACGATGCCCGGGAGACTCCTCGAGAGGGAATCGAGTGCTCCGTCGAGGTCCCATTCCTGCCGGTCACGATCACCGGTCGTGTTGCTGATGGTGCGGATCTCCATGCCGGGAATGCCCATGCGAAGGCCCGCGTGCACGACGGCGGCGCCTTCCATCGATTCGGCAATGGCCTGGGTTCTGCGAGCGACCAGTGATGCCTGCAGATCGCTTCCCGAGCAGGTGGCGACGGTTGCGATGTGCCCGATGGGGACCCGTTCAAGAACCCGGTCAAGCAACTCCTCGCCGACGGGAACGATATTGCCCTCGAAGTCGCCCAGGGAGAATCCCATGGCCTTCATGTCCAGGAAGGCATCCGGTGTCTGGAGTCCTTCCTCGAAGTAGACGCATGCATCTGCAACCAGTGTTTCACCCAGGGCAAGTTCGGCACCCGGCAGCGAACCGGCCACACCGGTCGAGATTACCGCGTCGAAGGGCCCCTGCTCGATGAGTGCCTGCGTCGTTGCTGCGGCTGCATTGGTGCGCCCGATGCCACCGGCCACGACGACCGTGTCCTCGATGCCGGAGGCGGCTTCGGATTCAGCCTCGACCGCGGTCACCAGAAGGAAGCGCATCAGCCGGCCTCGAAGTGGGAGACCAGTTCACTTACCTGCACGGCCTGCTGTTCACCACTGTCCATGTCCTTGACTTCGACGCTGCCCTGGGCCAGTTCTTCGCCGAGGATCACGGCATGGCGGGCTCTGCAACGACTGGCATCCTTCAGAAGCTTGCCGAGATTTCTCGTGGACTTGTCACTGGCGCGGGCATGCAGCCCGGCGGCGCGCAGCGTCGTGAGCATCGGTGTGACCTGGGCATCGGCTGCTTCGTCAAGGCAGACGATGAAGGCATCCGGCCGTGGGAGGAGTTCCACGCCGTCACCGAGCAGCCCACGGTCCTGCAGGACCAGTTCCAGGACGACGTCTCCCATCCCGAAGCCGCAGGCGGGGACGGATGGTCCGCCGAAACTCTCCACGAGGGTGTCGTATCGTCCGCCGCCTGCGATGGCCCGCTCGGTGCCGCTGGCTTCATGGATTTCCCAGACGCAGCCCGTGTAGTAGGCGAGGCCGCGGACGATGGAGATGTCCCAGCAGCAGGAGTCCAGCAGGCCCCGTGCATCCAGTTCGCTGCGCAGGGCGACCAGTTCCTCGAGGGCCTCGGCCGGTACCGACCAGGCCTCGGCGAGGCTGGCTGGATCCGTGGATGCCGGTACGGGGTCGGCGCCCATCGCCTGGAATCGCTCGATGGCGGCGTCATCCAGCCCGAGGGCGGCCGCCTTCTCCTTGAAGGCGTCGGCCTCGATGCGATCGCGCTTGTCAAGCAGGTCCTGTGCGGCGGTCACCTTGTCGTCTGCAACGCCAAGATCCAAGAGCATGTAGTTGACGACGTTTCGGTGGCTGATCCTGACTCGAACTGCTTCAGGCCCCAGTCCCAGTTGTCCAAGGGCGCTCAGCGCAACCGCGATGGTNTCNGCATCGGCCGAGGCACCTGCNTCACCNATGACATCNANGTTCCACTGNCGAAACTCCCGCAGGCGACCTCGCTGNGGTCGCTCGGCGCGGTAGTGCCAGGGCATGGAGAACCAGCGGGTGGGCTGCTGNAGTCCGCGGCCCATGGCCGCGGCCATGCGNGCAAGCGTGGGGGTGAACTCCGGCCGGAGGGCGAAGTCGGTTTCNCCGCCGNTNCGNCGGAAGGAGAAGAGCTCACTTTCGATTCCGGGCCCGGACTTGCTGGTATAGAGCTCCAGGTGTTCGAAGGTGGGGCCTTCGATCTCCTCGAAGCCGTGGTTGATGGAGGCCGTTCGCCAGGCCTGCTCGATGTGCAGCCGGACGGCCATGTCAGCGGGAAGGAAATCCCGGGTACCGCGAGGAGCCTGGTAGACGTGGGAGGAGCCGGCCATGGATGGCAGGATACCCCGGCCGGCTTCGGCACGCATGGGGCCGTTGGACCGCTACGGGCAGTCGCCCCAGGCGGCGATCACACCAAGCAGGTCGATGACGTCCACCGTGCCGTCACCATTGATGTCGGCGAGGCAGACGGGATCGCACTCTTCACAGGATTCACCGGCCATGTAGACACCGCCCATGTTCGAGCACTGCTCGATGGTCAGGATCTCGCAACCAGTGTGTACGCAGCAGGCGCCGGTGGCTGGGGGAGGGGGGGCAGGAGGACCGAAGAGGTACGCGCTTCCGGAGCCATCTCCATTGTCCTCGTCGTAAACAGCACCCACCAGGGCTGTGTCGCCGGAGATGGCGACGCCCACGCCGAAGTAGTCACCGGCCGCGCCGTCGGAGGCGGTGAGTTTCGCTGTTTCGCTCCAGCTGCCGTCGGCTTGCCGCTCATAGATGTACGCGCTGCCGGCGTTGGTTCCATTGTCGTCGTTCGAATACGCACCCACCAGAGCAGTTTCGCCGGAGATGGCGACGCTGCTGCCGAAGTAGTCGTATGTTGCACCATCGGAGGCGAGGAGTTTCGATGTTTCGCTCCAAGTGCCGTCGGCTTGCCGCTGGTAGATATACGCGCTGCCGGAGTCAGTTCCATTGTCGTCTCCATCCGCACCCACCAGGGCGGTGTCGCCGGAGATGGCGACGCTGCCGTTAAAGACGTTTGCCGCGCCGTCAGAGGGGGTGAGTTTCGCTGTTTCGCTCCAGTTGCCGTCGGCTTGCCGCTCATAGAGGTAGGCGCCGGATCTGCTCGCACCTACCAGGGCGATGTCGCCGGAGATGGCGACGCCCACGCCGAAGTAGTCCCATACCTGGCCGTCGGAGCCGGTGAGTTTCGCAACCTCGCTCCAACTGCCGTCGCCTTGCCGCTCATAGATGTACGCGCTGCCGGAATAAATTCCATTGTCGTCGTCTGCAAGCGCACCCACCAGGGCCGTGTCGCCGGAGATGGCAACGCTGCTGCCGAATTGGTCGATTTGTGCGCCGTCGGAGGCGGTGAGTTTCTGCATCTCGCTCCAACTGCCGTCGGCTTGCCGCTCATAGATGTACGCGCTGCCGGAATAAACTCCATTGTCGTCGTCTGCATACGCACCCACCAGGGCCGTGTCGCCGGAGATGGAGACGCTTTTGCCGAAGTAGTTCTCTGCCGCGCCGTCGGAGGCGGTGAGTTTCTGCATCTCGCTCCAACTGCCGTCGGCTTGCCGCTGATAGATGTAGGCGCTGCCGGAATAACTTCCATTGTCGTCGTCTCCATACGCACCCACCAGGGCCGTGTCGCCGGAGATGGCGACTCTGATGCCGAATTGGTCGATTTGTGCGCCGTCGGAGGCGGTGAGTTTCTGTTCTATGGAAAATGCGCCACCCCTCTCACCGAACCCGGTTCCAGTGAAGCAAAGCGACGCGATGGCCGCCACGATGGTGGTGCGGATATGCATGGATCCCTCTCCCACGGGCACGATCACCCGTGCCCCCAGTCTAGAAACAGGGGGCAAGGAATCAATCAATTTCAACGGTGTACGCGGCTCAGGCGGCCGGGAGGGGGCTTACCACTCCGGCCCGCCGGTGTAGCGGCCGTAGACGTCCGCCATGGCCTGCACCATCTCACCGAGGGTGCAGTTGGCCAGGGCACCCTCCACGAGGCTGTCCATGACATTCTCGTCATTGCGGGCCGCATCGCGGATCGCATCGAGGGCCGCATTGACCCCATCGTCGTCCCGCTGCTTCTTGAACGTCTCAAGGCGCTGGCACTGATTGGTCTCCACCTCGTCGGGTATCTGGAGAATGTCAACCTGGTGGTCGTCATTGCCCTCGGTGAAGGCATTGACGCCCACGATGTACCTGTCGCCGGCTTCCATCTCCTGACCGAAGCGATAACTGGCCTCGGCGATCGAGCGCCGGAAGTAGCCCTTGTGAATGCCCTCGACCACGCCGCCCATGTCGTCGATCTCAGAGATGATCGAATCGGCATCCTGCTGCATCTGATCCGTGAGCGCCTCGACATACCAGGAACCACCAAGTGGATCGACCGTTCGGTGCACGCCCGTTTCATGGGCGAGGATCTGCTGGGTGCGTAGCGCAACACGCACGGCGGTCTCGGTGGGCAGGCCGAGCGTTTCGTCCATCGAGTCGGTGTGCAGGCTCTGGCAACCACCAAGCACTCCGGCCATGGCCTGGTAGGCCACGCGGACGATGTTGTTCAATGGCTGCTGCTCGGTAAGCGAGCAGCCGGCGGTCTGCACGTGTGTCCGCATCAGCAGGGAACGGTCGTTCTTTGCACCGTAGCGCTCGCGCATCGCCGTGGCCCAGATGCGCCGTGCAGCGCGGAGCTTGCAGATCTCTTCGAAGAACTCGTTGTGCGAGTTGAAGAAGAAGGAGAGGCGAGGGGCGAAGGCGTCGACGTCGAGCCCTCGCTTCATCGAAGCCTCGACGTATTCCATGCCGTCTCGAAGCGTGAAGGCCAGTTCCTGCGTGGCCGTCGAACCGGCCTCGCGAATGTGGTACCCGCTGATGGATACGCTGTTCCACTTCGGCAGGTGCTGCGTTGCGTACTCGATGGTGTCCACGACGAGTTTCACCGAGGCCTCGGGCGGATAGATGAACTCGTTCTGCGAGTGGAACTCCTTGAGGATGTCGTTCTGCAGCGTGCCGCCGATGTTCTTCCAGTCCATGTCGCGTTGCTTGGCCATGGCCAGGTACATGGCCCAGATCACGCAGGCGGGTCCATTGATGGTCTGGCTGACGGTCACCTCGTCCACCGGGATGTCGGCATAGAGCCGATGCATGTCCTCGACGGTGTCGATGGCGACGCCGCATCGACCCACCTCACCGAGGCTCAGGGGGTCGTCGCTGTCGCGGCCCATGAGGGTGGGCAGGTCGAAGGCGGTCGAGAGGCCGGTATTGACGCCCTTGGCATTCTCCAGCAGGTACTTGAAGCGCTGGTTCGTGTCATCGGCGGAGCCGAAGCCTGCAAACTGACGCATCGTCCAGAGGCGCGAGCGGTACATGGTTTCATGGACGCCGCGGGTGAAGGGATAGACACCGGGGTCGCCAATGCGTTCGTCGATCTTCCCGGCGGCGTCCGTCGTGGGCACATCACCGGGCCCGTAGGTCTGGTCGATGGCGTAGCCCGAGAGCGATATCGTGCTCGGGTCCACCGGCTGCGCCGGTTCACTGGTTGTCGGCTTGGTCGTCGTCATGCGTTGCTCGCACGTGATTCTAGCAGATGAATACTGCAGTCCATCCGTGCTTCACGCAGTCGTGAACGCGTCAATCGTAGGTTTTCATCGGATCCGGGCGGTAATCGGCCTTGCCACCCTGCGGAGTCCATCCTTCAGGCCGGTCGGCCATCTCGTCGGTTCGCAGCGGCCGATTCGCCTCGGGCGCCTCGTAGCGCTCGCCCTGTCGCATGAAGACGTCGATGCGACGCGAATAGGCGTCGGGCACCGTCACGGAGTTTTGCAGGGATCCGACCTGGGTGCCGATTTCCATGATCTCGTACTTCATCAGGTCGGGAGAGTACACGGGGTCGTCACCGCCATCGGCGACGAAGTTCATCACCAGTTGCTTGCCGATGGGGATCTTCATCTCGAAGACATTTTCGCCATTGCGCATATCGATGAGGGCGACGGTCTTGGGCTCGTCGGCCGTGGAGTAGTAGGTGAGGGCTCCCGTGCTTGCCGGCATCAGCCCACCCTGGGGCGTGTAACAACCGGCCTGGGCCAGTGCCAGGACCAGGATCGGGATCAGGAGTGGGGTACTGCGTCGCATGGCGATCTCCAAAGTGGCCTCCAGTCATGGTCTATCGGCCTCCAGGGCCGGGAAGCATGATAGGCGCAGGCGTCCAGCGGGACCCGGCTCGGCCACAGGGGGACACTTTACCGCTCCAGATGAATACCACGGAAACCAATCCTCGCGGCGGGCTTCGAATCGGGCATGGCTACGACCTGCACCGGCTTGAACCACATCCCCCGGAAGGCTCGGGCCGACCACTGGTTCTCGGGGGAGTCTCGCTGGACCACCCGGTCGGACCCGTCGGGCACAGTGACGGCGATGCCGTGCTGCATGCCGTGACGGATGCCCTGCTCGGGGCCATCGGGGCCAGCGACATCGGCCAACTCTTCCCGGACGACGATCCAGCCAACGAGGGCCGTGACTCCAGCGAGTTTCTCGGCGCGGCGATGGAACTCGTCACCGGTGCCGGGTATTCGCCGGGGAACATCGACATCACCATCATCTGCGAAGCGCCGAAGATCAGTGCGCACAAGGATGCCATGATCCAGAACATCTCGACACTGCTGGGATGCGACCCGGACCGGGTCAACCTGAAAGGCAAGACGCACGAGGGTGTCGATGCGATCGGCGAGGGCCGGGCGATCGAGGTCCACGTCGTCGTTCTGCTGGAGAGGAAGTGACATGAGCAGGGAACCTGACCTGACCGGAATCAATCACTGGCAGCGTGCGATTGACCTGGCAACACGTCGACACAAGGGCCAGCTTCGCGACAACGGGGTGACTCCCTATGTCTCACATCCGATGCGTGTGGCGATGACATTGGTCGTCATCTTCGGCATCGAGGATGAACGAATCCTCGCAGCAGGAGCCATGCACGATCTCATCGAGGATACGACCGTCGATCACGACGAGATCGCCGAGATGTTCGATGACGAGATCGCGTCCTGGGTATCAGCCGTCAGCAAGGACATGCGACTGCCCCACGATGCGCGGGAGGAAGCGTACGATCAGGCCCTTCGCGCGGCGCCCTGGCAGGCGAAGCTCATCAAGTTGGCCGATGTCTACGACAACCTCGTCGATTCGATTGGCTCGGAAAAGCTTGAATCCGCTTCAAGGAAGGCTGATCGCATGCTCATGATTGCAAGTGTAGATGAGGAATTGCGGGGGCCTGCGTCCACCCTCGATGAGTTGCGGCTGTCCATCCAGATCTGCACTTGAAGAACCGGAGTCATCACGTGATCGGTTTCGCCTGCATCATGGTCACCCTGCTCGCATCAGCCTGCGCGAGCCCGGCCCCGGCTGCGCCGGCGAAGGAAACCCCGGGCTGGCCTGTCCAGGAGGAGTCGATCGATGACCTGCTCCTGAAGGCGGAGGTCGAAGGCGGCCGGATCGATCGAGTCTCCGCTTCCGTGGCCATCGAACGCATCGAGCCGCTCTTCTCCAAGCGGGAAGTCCGCATGGGTTCCGTCCTGTACGAGCGGGTGGAGACGGGGTCTCCTCGCTTCGCGGTGCTTCTCGAGCAGCGTCTCGTCGGTCGTCGACTTGAGGAGAAGCAGAAGCATCTGGTCTTCGACGGTCGCTGGCTCAGTGAAATCGATCACGAGAAGAAGCAGGTTCTTCGCTGGGAGTTCTGCGGAGACGATGCGGATCCCACGAAGCTTGAAGGTCGCTTTCCCCTGCCGGTGGGACACCCACGCGAGGACGTGAAGAAGCACTTCCAGGTCGAACGCATCGAAGGTGATCCCGAGGTGAAGTTCCTGGAACCCATCGCCGAGGGGCGACAACTGCAGGGACTGCGCCTGCTGCCGCGAGGGAATACCGAGGCGGCAGAGGAGTTCACCAGGATCGATGTCTGGTACGACACGGACACATGGCTGCCGGTGGGAGTCGAAACCATCGACCGGAAGGACAACATCCGGAGAATCCGCCTCATGGATCCGGTCATCAATCCGGAACTCGACGAGGCGCAGCGCCTTCAACTCCAGGGCGCGATTCCCGAGGGGGAGGGCTGGTCTCGCGAGGAAACTCCATGCGATGAGTCCCCGGCGGAGCCTGCTCCATGATCTTGGCGCGATGCGTCGCCCTTGTGCCCATCGTCATGCTGGTCCTGCCCGCCTCGGGCCAGTCCGCCGTCCCCCCACCCAGGCCTCTTTCGCCCGTCATCCAGCAGTTGCATGATGATCGGTTCCTCACGGATGCCGAGCGGATGGAACTGCACAGGCTGCATGGCACGTGGGATGTCGATGACCTGGTTGAACCGGTGCACCGTGCGCAGGCGGCCCTGCTCCTGTGGCAGTTGGACAACCCGGTATTCGATGATGCATCCGTTCCTCCCATTCATCGCGCTCTGGCCGCGTCGAGGCGTGGAGAACGTGTCGAGGCCCTGGCGATGCTGGAGGAAGAGGACTCGATCGAGGCAGGTGCTCTCAGGGGTCGGCTCCTGGTTGAACTTGGTCGTTTCGAGGAAGCAGCCCGGCTGCTCGATGAAACACTTCGACGTCCCGGTGTCGATGCTCCGGGGCAGGTGGCTCGCGTGCGAGCAGGCCGATCACTGGCCCTGCTCCAGGGACAGACCGGCGAAGCCTACCAGGCGCTGCTTGGAACCCTTGCCAACGCCCGCGAGGAACACGATCCGTTGTACTGGGAGGCCATGCTCGAGGAAGCCGACATGCTCCTTGAGAAGCACCGTTTCGACGAGGCCGTGACTGCCGCCTGGGAAGTACTCGAACTCAATCCGAGAGCCAGTCGAGCCTGGTGGTTGCTTGGACGCGTGGCCATCGGCGGCTTCGACTTCGATGGCGCCGAACGTGCGGCCGTCGCATTGCGGAGCATCAATGAAGCGCATCCCCTCGCGACACTGCTGGAGGTCGAATCGGCCCTTGTGCGTCGTGACATCGAGCAGGCAATGGTTCTTCTCGAGCCCCTCCTGGAACGATATCCCTCCATGCCGCCGGCTCTCGAACTGGCCTTCGCAGCGGAGGCGATGCGAGGCGATGCCGAGGCCATTGAAGCGGCGGCATCGGCCTTGCGGACTGCTGCTCCGGGAGATCCGCGTGCTTTCACAACGGCGGGTCGCCTGTTGTCCCTGCATCGACAGTACGAGGAGGCCGATCACTGGTTGGGAGAGGCGATTTCGCTGCAGGCGAACTGGCCCGTTGCGCACGTCGAGCGTGGCCTGATGCGCTGGCAGGCGGGCCGTGATGCGGATGCCATGGAATCCATGCGACGGGCCGTCCAACTGGACCCCTTCAACCGCAGGGCGGCCAACAGCCTCCAACTCCTGGAGGAGATGGAAAACTATGCGACCATCGAGACCCCGCATTTCACAATTCGCTTTGCACCGGGCATCGACGAGGCGCTCGTTGGGGACATGCCCTCGAGGTTGGAAGACCTGCATGAGCAGGTGACCGGTCGATTCAACTGGGAACCAGCGCAACGAACCACGATCGAGATCTTCCCTGATCACGAGCGGTTCGCCGTGCGCGTCGTCGGCATGCCGGATCTGCACACGGTTGCCGCCTGCACCGGCCCGGTCATCGCGATGGAGGCGCCTCGGACGAGTCCCGGCCAGCGCCATCGAGGCCTGTATGACTGGGAAGATGTCATTCTGCATGAATACACACATACCGTCACCCTCGACCGCACCGGGAACCGCATCCCGTTGTGGCTGACCGAGGGTCTGGCGGTCTATTCCGAACCCGAGCCTGGAACCTGGTCCACCCGGTTGATGCTGGCCGACGAGTGGCACGACGGCACGCTCCTGGAACCATCGGAACTGGACTGGGGTTTCATACGTCCACGTCGACCGCAGGACCGCAACCTGGCCTATGCGCAGAGCTGGATGATGGTCGAGTTCCTGCTGGAGCACTGGGGGGACGATGGTCTCGATCGCCTTCTCGATGCCTGCCGTGACCAGGTGCCCACCGACAGCGTGTTCCCCGTCGCGCTGGGCATGACACGGAGTCGATTCCACGAGGACTTCACGGCCTGGATGGGAGAACGCCTGACGGAGTGGGGGCTCAATACCCAGCCGCCGTTGGAGGTTCTTGTCGAGCAACTGCAGCGCAGGGGCGCAGGTGATGACTCGATGCTTGACGAACAGCGATCCGTTGCGCTTCGCGATGGAATGCGATCCATCCTTGATGACATCGGAACGCCTCGTGATCCCGGTGAAGCGACACGCTCTGCCCCGTGGAACATGCCGTCTCGCAGCGGATCGAATGCACTTGACGGTGACGAGATCGAGTTGCTTCTCGAGGTCCACCCGGCCCACGCCGACCTGCTCCACCAGTCGGTCCTCAACCACCTTGGTTCCGGCGAGGAACTCGACGCCCGATCACTGGAACGACTTGAACGCTACTGCGAGGCCAGGCCCAGTGACCCGCTTGGGCACAGGTTGCTCGCGGAGTACTGGCTGGGTCGTGACCCGCGTCAAGCCGTCGATCACGTCGAGATCCTGGCGCATTCCGGAGGCGATGACCCGGCCGGCTGGATGGAACTGGCACGGGTGCATCGCAAACTCGGCCAGCCGGTGGAGGCATTGGCTGCCGCAGAGGCGGCGATCACGATCGATCCATACAACCCCGTGCTGCGCGAGCGGGTGGCTGCATTCGCCATCGAGGCCGGAGATCTCGACGTTGCGCTGTCACAGGTGGAAGCCCTCATGCTGCTGGAACCCAACCAGCCGCGTCACCAGAAGCGCATGGAGGCGATTCGCTCCCTCCAGGAACGCTCGGGAGGGTGAATCAGGTCTGCAGGACGCCCGTCCGGAACTCGCCCTCGATGGGGAAGGTCGAGGCGATCTGCAGGCTCTCGATGAGCTCGACACGCGTTCGACCCGGCTCGATGATGCGATCGACCCAGCCCCGTGCAGCGCCGTACCGGATGTCCTGCTGTTCCTCGTAGGAGGCGGTGATCGCTGCAAGCAGTTCTTCCCGTTCCTCGTCATCGACGGGTTCGCCCTTGCGTTTCCTCGCCGCCAGGTCGATCTGCAGCAGGGTGTGGGCGGCCTGGGAGGCGCCCATGACCGAGCAATGCGAGCCGGGCCATGCAAGCGTCAGCAGTGGATCGAAGGCCCGGCCGCACATGGCGTAGTTGCCTGCACCGTAGCTGCCGCCGAGGATCAGCGAGATCTTGGGGACGATGCTGTTGCTCATGGCGTTCACCATCTTCGCGCCGCTGCGGATGATGCCCGCCTGCTCGCTGTCACGACCGACCATGAACCCCGAGGTGTCGTGCAGGAAGATCAGCGGAAGCTTCTTCTGGTTGCAGTCCATGATGAACCGGGCGGCCTTGTCGGCCGATTCGGTGTAGATCACCGCCGGCATGTTGACGGCGGTCGAGGGGCCATCCTTTCCACCGGGCATCTTCTTGGATGTGCTGGTGCGCTGGTTCGCGACGATTCCACAGGGCCAGCCACCGATGCGGGCGTAGGCGCAGACGATCGAGGCCCCGTAGTCGGCCTTGTACTCGTTCATCGACTCATCGTCGACGATGCAGGGGAGCAGGTCCTTGATGTCGTACTGCTTCCCGGGTTCTGACTGGTAGATCGAGTAGACGGCGTCCGTCTTTCCCGCCGGTTCGACTGCTTCGTAGGGTGGACCGTGGGCCGGGTCGATGGACTGGTCCGCGTGCACGAGTGCCCGGAGGCGTTCGATGCAGGCCGGATCATCGGCTTCGTGGAAGTCGATCGTGCCGGAGATCTCGGAGTGCATCCGGGCACCACCGAGTTCTTCGCTGTCCACCTCCTGACCGATGGCCGCTTTCACGAGGGCCGGCCCCGCCAGGTACAGCCCGCTGCCCTCGGTCATGAGGAGGGTGTCGCAGAGGACGGGCAGGTAGCCACCACCAGCGACGCAATTGCCCATGATCGCGGCCAGCTGGGGGATCCCCTGGGCCGAGAGAACGGCGTTGTTCCTGAAGATGCGACCGAAATCGTCGGTGTCCGGGAACACGTCCTCCTGGAGTGGAAGGAAGACACCGGCTGAATCGACGAGGTAGAGCAGGGGCAACCGGGCCCGTTCCGCGATGGACTGTGCCCGGAGAATCTTCTTGCAGGTCATCGGGAAGAAGGCGCCGGCCTTCACCGTCGCATCATTGGCGATGATCATGCAGAGCTTTCCGCCGACCGTGGTGATGGCGGTGACGACGCCGGCGGCAGGTGCGCCGCCGTACTCCGTGTACATGTTCCATCCCGCGTAGAGCCCGCACTCGAAGAGGGGCGCGCCGGTGTCAGCGAGCAGTGCAAGTCGCTCGCGCGCGGTCAGGCGATCAAGCCCGTGCTGTCGTTCGACGCCACGCTCACCACCACCTTCACGAATTGTGGCTGCTTCCTCGATCCAGGCATCGGTGATGCCCCGGAGGTCCCGAGGGTTGGATTGTGATGGAGATTCGGACATGGTTCGTTGCGGCAGGATACGGGATCACACCGCCCGTCGCCCCGGAAATGGAACCGGGCGACCCTGGAAGGGTCGCCCGGTTCATCTATTGGTTCTGTTCAGGGTCGCACGCTTGTGAACCCCGTCGGGTACACGGTCAGGCGTGCGAACCCCTTGTACAGTCACATAATTCAAACACTGGATCACCTCCTTGGATAGATTGCCTGCCCCGGCCGTCACCTGGTCGATCGACCGGGCCGCCGGGTTTCTTTCCCTCCCAGCGTCCCGGGAGGCCCATCGCCCGAAGGGCGTCGCCACGCGGTGGTGGAGGTACACCCCTCGCTCGTCACGGCCTCGCCCCGGCTCCCCATGGGGTTTGCCCACGGTTCGAACGGGTGTCTGCCGTGATATTGAAAATATCGCCCGGATCGAGTCCGGGCGATGAATGAAAGTGGGATGAAGCTTCTGGTGCCCTGGATCAGTCCAGGTATTCACCGGCGAACTCTTCCGGCGCCGGCTCATCGAGGCAGTCGGGGTCCTCGTCCACGTGGTAGGGCTCCTCGAATTCCTCTTCCTCCATCATGGACTTCATCTTTTCCCATTCCTCGAGGGTCACGAGCACTTCCCGGGCCTTGGAACCCACGTGTTCCCCGATGATTCCGACCTGCGCCATCTGGTCCACCAGCCGCGAGGCCCGGCTGTACCCGATGGCCAGGCGTCGCTGGATGAGGGACACCGAACCGCGACCGCTCTCGATGAGGATCTTGGCCGCGTCATCGAAGAGGGGGTCGAATTCCGTGGGCCCGTCTCCATCCCGCCCGGTGTCGACGTTCCGGACCTGGATGAGGCTTCGTTCGAAGCTGGGCTTGGCGACGTCCTTGAGGAAGCGGACGACCTTGCGCGATTCACGGTCGCTCACGAAGGTGCCCTGTGCCCGTTGCGGATTCGGATTGGCGGGCGTGACGAACATCATGTCGCCGTTGCCCAGGAGCAGCTCGGCTCCCTTGTTGTCGAGGACGATGCGACTGTCCATGCTGCTGGCCACGCGGAAGGAGACCCTGCAGGGCATGTTCGACTTGATGAGTCCGGTGACGACGTTCGCCTGCGGTCGCTGCGTCGCGAGGACCAGGTGAATGCCCACGGCACGCGCCTTCTGCGCGATGCGGACGATCGACTGCTCGACCTCCTTGTTCGTGAGCATCAGGTCGGCGAGTTCGTCGATGATGAAGACGATGTAGTTGAGTTTCTGTGGCACCTTCGTCTTCTCGATCTCGTTCTGGATGTCGAAGATCTCGGCCTTCTCATCCTCGGTCAGCGCGTTGTACGAGGCGATGTCCCTGACACCTGCTTCCTGGAAGAGCGTGTAGCGTTCCTCCATCTTTCCGACCGCCCATTCGAGGATGGCCGCGGCCTTGCCCATCTCCGTCACGACCGGGCAGGCCAGGTGGGGAATGTCCGCGAACTGCCCCAGCTCGACCATCTTCGGGTCGACGAGGATGAGCTTCACGTCATCCGGGCGCTTCATGTAGAGCCAGCTCATGATGATCGAGTTGATGCACACGCTCTTGCCCGATCCGGTGGTGCCGGCGATGAGTACGTGGGGCATGCGGACCAGGTCGAGGACCAGCGGCTCGCCGCTGGAATCCTTGCCCATGAACATCGGGAGAATCATGCCCTGATCCTGTCCGCTGGCGATCAGTTCCTTCATGGCGACGGTTTCCCGGACGAGGTTGGGCACCTCGATCCCGACGGTGGTCTTGCCGGCCATGTTCGGGACGATCCGGATGTTCTGGACGCTCAGGCTTCTCGCGACGTCGTTGGCGATCCGGGAAAGGCTGTTGACCTTGGTGCCCGGGGCAAGCTGCACGGAATACAGGGTGACGGTCGGACCGGCATCGATGCCCTCGACTTCACCCTCGATCCCGTAGGTCTCAAGCGCCTGTTCGAGAAGTTCCGCCTGGCGTCGGACGCTCGCCTCGGCCTTCTCGGTGAAGTTCGACTCGGGGTCGGCCAGCAGTTCCAGCGGCGGGAACTTGTATCCCTCGTAGGATTCGTCGCGCTGGAGGTCTTCATCCTTGGGCTGCTTCCTGTTCCTCGAACCGATTCGAAGTGGAAGCTTCGCGATCTTGTTGCGCAGTTCCTTCTTGCTCTTCATCGGCGCCCGTGCAGGTTCGTCCTCCTCCTCTTCGACCTCTTCGTCCTCGTCCCAGGCATCCTCGACTCCCTCGTCCTCGTACTCTTCCTCGTCTTCATACTCGTACTCGTAGTCCTCCTCCTCATGCGATCGACCACGGATCGCAAGTCGACGAGGACCGGCCAGGAGACCCTGCAGGTCTGGACGTGGCATGCGGAACTCGAACCTGCTCACGAGGTTGAACAGGCGCCCGGGCAGTGAAAGAATCAACTGGTCCAGCGCGACGATGAGCCCGATGAGGAACGCGACGAGCAGCACGAGAAACGTGCCGAACATCCCGATGCGCCCGTCAAGCCAGTCGACCGATGCATGCGCGACGAGGCCGGCGGGTGAACCGGCGATGGCGCCCGATGCGGGGAACCAGAGCGCGTTGAAGCCGGAGACGGCCAGACCCGCCAGGAGCATCCCGATGCAGCGGAGCACGCGATGTTCGAAGGTCCTGCCCGTGGCGGAGGCGAACAGCCAGATGGCGGCTCCGCCGAGGATGATCCAGCTGCCGAACCCGATGAGGTACTGGATCCAGTAGGCGATGAAAGCACCAAGTCCTCCGCCGAGATTCTGGGTGACATCGTTGTGAACCGCGACCGTGTGCGACGGGGCGTCGGCTGCGTTGAAACTCAGCAGGGATACGGCCACGAAGAGCCACGTGCCGGCCCCGAGCAGCCAGAGTGACCAGCGGGCGGGTGCGGATGCCGCTCCTTTGGTGCCTGGTGAGGGGTGCTTCGTGGATCTTGCCGCACGTCGAGGTATCGCGGTAGAACTCATGGAAACACTGCTATCGACCAATCAGGGCATTGGAACGCAGGAAAGTGGCCTCCCACTTGGACTTCCAGCTCGCAGGAGGGACAATCCCCGCAGGCAGTCATGACGGAACCACTCCACCCGAATTCGCTCACCTGGGCCGCTCTTCTCGGACGTTGGCTCGACCTGGCGGCGGCTTCCACCGCGCTGACCGAGGATCAGGATGGTCCCCGTTGGCGGCGTTCACTTCCGTCGCTGATCACGCTCCAGGCGATCGTCTTCGCCATGGACGAGTTCGACCAGCTCCCGCAGGAGGAACAACCCGTCGCCCTGGATCGCTCGGAAGTGCTCGTGAACGAGGCGCGGGTGCAACTGGAGGAGACCTGGGGTGAGGAGCTCCCCCTCGCCCTGCAGGAAGCGCTTGACGATGCGGATGCCGCCATCGCGACCACCGAGGGAGGCATGGTCTGGCTTCTTCTGCATGAAGGTCGGGAGCCGTTCCGTGTTCCGGAGTTCATCGGTACTCCCAGCGAAGACTTTGCAGGCGGAACCCTCGCCCTGGCACTTCCGGGCACCCTGCTGATGCCTGGATCACCCATCGCCTGGTGGATCGGCAGGCGCGAACCCGCGCTGATCGAGCAGTGCCATGCTGCGCGCATCGAGCTGCACGCCCGGCCCGTCCAGGTCTGGAGGCTGATCGACGAGAAGGGCCGCTTCATCGAGGACCGGGTCACCGATCTTGATGACATGATCGATGAGGCCATGCCACTGCTGGCGCCTCGGATGATCGATGGAGCGCTGCACGAGGAGGAAGTCATGGATCCCGACGCCTGGGCTGCGCACCAGGACGATCACATGCCCGTGGGAGGCCTTGAGATCACCTGGTCGGTGTGATGTTCAGGCGCCGGTGGCGTGGACCAGGGGAGTGCACTCGATCCACGGGGTGGCATCGGACTGGTTCGTGATCACCAGGCGTTCACGCAGTTGCGGGGCGCACGCAGCGTAGAGTTCTTCGATGCACCAGGTCGCGTTGCACTGGCGGGAGAGGTGCAGCAGCATGATGGACTCCAGTTCGCACCGGTCGGCGATCCGGAGGATCGCATTCAGGGACTGCTCATTCGAGAGGTGTCCCCGCCCACCCATGATCCGCTGCTTGAGAAACTCCGGGCGGTCGCTTTCAATCTGCATCGAGCGATCGTAGTTTGACTCGAATGCAAGCAGGTGCACTCCATCGAAGAACTCGATGAGTTCATCGGGTACATGTCCCAGGTCGGTGGCGAAGCCCAGGCGCTTGTCTCCCAGTTGGAACCTGAAGGCGCTGCAGCCACTCTCGTCATGCGCGAGGGAGATCACGTGAACCTCCAGGCCGCCTTCCAGTTCCGCGGAGTCGTCCAGTGTTGCGAGGCATGCCTCCGGACATCCGGCACGCAATGCTTCCGCGGCATGTCCCGGGGCGACATGAACGGGGATCCGAAGGCTTGCAAGCGTCCGTGACCAGGATGGGTTGAAGTGATCCCGGTCCAGGTGGGTGAGGAACACGTGATCGATGTCCTCGAGTTCCAGGCCCAGCTCGTCCAGCTGCCGCCGTGTTCTCCGGATGGAGAAGCCCAGGTCGATGAGCACGCGGCAGGATCTTCCATCCCGTGCCGCATGCAGCAGTGAACAGTTGCCGCTGGAACCGCTTCCGAGGTTCACCAGTGCGAGTCTTGGACGTCCTTGTCCTTCGGGTTCGTTCATGATCACCCTCGAGCGTGGTTGCGTTTCGGGCCCCAGCAGATGCCGCGGTCCGAGGAGTCGATGAACTCGATGTACTCCGCGACCACGGGATCATCCGCCCTGGTTCGAAGCACTTCAAGTGCCCCCTTGACCGATCGTCGCTCACGGTAGAGCGTCCTGAACACCCATTTCCTGCTCGCAATCGCTTCATCGGACATGCCGCTCCGACGCATGCCGATGAGGTTCAACGAGGAGCAGGTATTGATGGTCGTCAGCAGGAACCACGGCGGCACGTCCAGGCTTGCCCCGACGGCGCCACCGAGCATGGCCCCTTCGCCTATCCGGCAGAACTGGTGGAGTGTTGTTCCTCCGCCGACGATCACGCGATCGTCGACGATGCAGTGCCCTCCGAGCATGGCGCCGGTCGCCAACTGGATGTTGCTGCCCATGACGGTGTCATGGCCGACATGGCTGTTGGTCATGAAGTAGTTGTCATTCCCGATGCGGGTGGGTTCCTCGGTCTTTCCCCTGTGCGCCGTGGATCCTTCGCGGAAGATGTTCCGGTCACCGATCATGAGCCCGGGTGCTTCCTGGTCGTGATCGAAGTTGATGTCCTGGGGTGGACCACCGAGCACTGTTCCCGGCCAGAGGACGTTTCCTTCGCCCATGCAGGTCAGGCCGTAGACGTGGCAGTTGGCCATGAGCTTCGTGCCGGCGCCGATCCGAACCGAACCCTGCAATGTGCAGTAGGGCCCCACTACGACGTCATCGGCGAGCTCGACATCACCTTCGATGATCGATGTGGGGTGAATGGTGGCCATGTAGAGGCGGGATCCTGGAACTGGGGCGACTTGGGAACGGGGTTCGCCGCTGGTCGCGTATCATCCCCAATTCGCATGAACCTGTCACCTGCATCATCGGCTGGGGACACTCCCGGATGCCAATCACTGGTCGTCACCGACCTGGGGCGACTGTCCTACGG
Organism: Phycisphaerae bacterium; assembly: GCA_002722935.1. Taxonomy (GTDB): domain Bacteria; phylum Planctomycetota; class Phycisphaerae; order Phycisphaerales; family SM1A02; genus SP202. Next base: position 33,588 of record PBMX01000004.1, read on the forward strand.
CGAGGCCCTGGAGATCCAGCGGCAGCGGCAGGCGGAGGTCATCGCGGCCAGGACGCAGGGGCGGGCCCTGGGCTACCTGCTGCTGGTGGAACATGACCCGCCTGTCATCACGGTGTCCGGTCGTCCGGGGGCCGGTGATCACCTCCTGGCCGATCCCGCTCGGCTGGAAGCGGCCGGCGTAACGGTCGAGAAGACGGATCGAGGAGGCGATATCACCTATCACGGCCCCGGCCAACTGGTGGCCTACCCGATCCTCGACCTCAACTCGTTGGACCTTCGACTGCATGGATACCTGCGATGGCTCGAGCAGCGGGCGATGGACACCCTCGGGGACTTCGGGATCGATGCTCACCGTGATCCGGCGGCTACGGGCGCCTGGGTCGGCGGCGAGGAGCATGAAGGTGCTCGAACCGGGAACCGGAAGATCTGCGCCATCGGGGTCCGGGTCTCGCGCTGGGTCTCGATGCACGGCCTCGCGATCAATGTGAGCACGGACCTGTCCCATTTCAACTTCATCGTTCCCTGTGGACTCACGGGTCGGCCCGTCACGAGCATGGAGTCTGAACTGGGCGAAGGATGCCCGGCCATGTCGCAGGTCAAGGAGTCGCTGGTGAACCGGTTCCGCGAGGCTATTGGATGTCCAGGTCCAGTTCCTCCAGGACATCGCTCGTGATGTCCAGGGCCTCGGGGTAGCGAAGCAGTGACCGCATGCGGATCTCCTGCATCGCGGAACCACCCTCTGCCAGCTGCTGGAACTCGTCATCCGTCGGGATGAACCGCAGGACGATGTCGATGTCCATCGTGTCCGAGACGACATTCACGGCGGCGACCAGTTCCCTGTACGCCCGCTCGAGGTGGGCCGACGTCATCTGTTGGCGCATGCGCTGGGACTGTTCCTGGAAGGCCTGGAACTCCTGCACGATCTGCTGGCCTCGTCGGCTGACGTCTTCCCGCTCGGGTGCCTCGGGAGCGAGTTCATCCCACTCTTCCTGGATCGCGTCGAGTTGTTCCCTGAAGGCCTCCTCCTGCGATTCGATGTCGCTGCTCAACTCGGTGCGTTCCTCCTGGAAGGCTTCGGACCGCATCAACTGGTTCAGGATTTCTCCGATGTGGACGAATGCCATGCTGTAGGCACGTTCGGAGGCGTGCTCACCCCAGGCAAGTCGATCTTCGGCGTTGCGGAGGGTCATCGTTTCCTCACCATCCTCCTGCTCGAGGAGAAGGGCCGTGGCGGGGCCGAGCGTGACACCATCCTCCATCGAGGAAGCGTGTGCGGGCACGGAGTCGTGCCCGACAAGCATGGCGAGGTTCGAAAGGGTGAGCAGGCCGAGCATGGCCCAGATGATGGTTCGTTCTGTACGGGGCATGGTTCGCCTCCAGGATGCGTATCAGTCGTTCTGGTCCAGGATGGCCAGGAAGGCCTCCTGGGGAATGTTGACGGAGCCGACGGACTTCATTCTCTTCTTGCCGGCCTTCTGTTTCTCGAGCAGTTTGCGCTTGCGTGTCACGTCGCCACCGTAGCACTTGGCCGTCACGTTCTTCCGGACGGCCTTGATGGATTCACGGGCGATGATCTTTCCACCGATCGCGGCCTGCAGGGCGATCTCGAACTGGTGTCGATCGATCTGCTTGCGGAGTTTCTTCAGGATGGAGCGGCTGCGTTTCTCGGAGAGTTCCTTGTGGCAGATGAAACTGAGCGCTTCGACCGGATCGCCGTTGACCAGGATGCTCACCTTGCTCAGGCGATCGGCCCTGAAGTCGATGATCTCGTAGTCCATCGTTCCATACCCGCGCGTAATGGACTTCAACTTGTCGTAGAAGTCGTAGATGATCTCTGCGAGGGGGATTTCCCAGGTGAGCATGTGCCTGTTGTCGGAAATGAAGACCTGCCCCTTGAACTCGCCACGTCGCCCGTCGCAGAGCCGCATGAGTTCGCCGATGCTCTCGTCCGGGCAGATCACCTCGATCTTCACGATCGGTTCGAGGATGTGCACGACCTGGCTCGGGTCGGGCAGGTCGGCCGGGTTGTGGATCTCGATGATCTCCCCGGAAGTGCATTCCACCTTGTAGGTCACGGTCGGGGCCGTCTGGACGATCTCGACGCCACCTTCACGCTCGAGTCGTTCCTGGATGATCTCCATGTGCAGGAGGCCGAGGAACCCGCAGCGGAAGCCGAAACCCAGGGCCTCTGAATGCTGCACCTCGAAAGTGAAGCTCGCATCATTGAGCCGGAGTTTCTCGATGGCCTCCCTGAGGGCTTCGAATTCACCCTTCTTCCCCGAGCCGCCGTCGGCGGTTGCCGGGTAGAAGTCGCAGAAGACCATCTGCTTGGGTTCCTCGTAGCCGGGGAGGGCTTCCTCGGCGGGCCTGGTGTCGAGCGTGATGGTGTCGCCGACACGGACATCATCGATCGTCTTGATCGCCGCGACGAGGTATCCCACCTCTGCATGCTCGAGGGTTTTCACCTTCGATGGCTGTGGCGTGTATCGCCCCAGCTCGGTGATCGTCCAGGTACGCCCACTGCTCATCATCCGGATGCGATCACCGGTCGACAGCGACCCGTCGAAGTTCCGGACGTAGATGATCACGCCCCGGTAGTCGTCGTAGTGGCTGTCGAAGACCAGGGCCCTGGACTCCTCGACGACCGCCTCGCGCGGGTCGGGGAATCGTTGGCAGATGGCGTCGAGGAGTTCCTCGATGCCCTCGCCGGTCTTGGCCGAGCAGTAGATGCAGTCCTCGGCAGGGAGGCCCAGGACCTGCTCGATCTCCATGGCCACCCGATCCGGATCCGCGGCCGGCAGGTCGATCTTGTTGACCACCGGTATGAGTTCGAGTTCGTTCTCGATGGCCAGATAGGCATTCGCCACGGTCTGGGCCTCGACGCCCTGGGCCGCATCGACCACGAGGACGGCGCCTTCGCATGCCGTGAGGGCACGGGAGACTTCGTAGGTGAAATCCACGTGGCCCGGTGTATCGATGAAGTTCAGCTGGTAGTCCTCACCACCGCAGTTGTGACTGACGGTCACGGCCGAGGCCTTGATGGTGATGCCCCGTTCCCGCTCCAGGTCCATCGAGTCCAGCAACTGGTCCCGCGCTTCGCGATCGGAGACGGCATGGGTGACCTGAAGGAGGCGATCGGCAAGCGTGCTCTTCCCGTGGTCGATGTGGGCGATGATGGAGAAGTTACGGATGGGCAAGGGTGGGATTCTAGCCCGTCCGAAGAAGGGCCGTCGGCAAATCTGAGGGTCATTCAGGCCCAGGTGTCGCGAAGAACCCTCAGCCAGTTTCCCGTGCCCAGTGCATGCAGTGATTCGTCGCTCCATCCCCGGTTCGCGAGAACGTCCATCAGCGAGGGCAGGCCAGCGCAATCGCCCAGGGGTGCCGGCATCAATGCTCCATCGAAGTCGCTTCCGAGTGCGACGTGCTCGATGCCCATCCGCTCAACCATGTAGTCGAGGTGATCGGCGATGACGGAGAGTGGAGTCTCCTCGTCGTTGGCCCCGTCCGGGCGGAGAAAGCCCACGTGGAAGTTCACGCCGACGATGCCGTTGCTCTCGCGGACGAGATCCAGCTGGTCATCGAGGAGGTTGCGTGAAGATGCGCAGATCGCATGGACGCCGCAGTGGGTCGCGATGATCGGCGCGTTCGTCAAACCTGCGAGGTCCATGAACCCCCGGTAGTTCATGTGCGAGACATCCAGCATGATGCCCAGGTCGTTGCATCGGCGAACCAGGTCCTTCCCGGCGGAGGTCAGTCCCGGACCGATGTCGGGCGTGCACGGGAAGGCGAAGGGGACTCCATGCGCAAAGGCGTTCGACCGGCTCCAGACCGGGCCGAGCGATCGGAGGCCACGGGCGTAGTCGGCCTCCAGTTCCGAGAGATCCTCGCTGAGCATTTCCACGCCCTCGTAGTGGAGGATCAGCGCCATGGCACCATCGACCATGCACTGCTCGATGTCGGCGACCGTCCGCACGAGGCGGATCCGATCCTCGGCTCCCTCGAGCATGGCCTCCATGCGGTCGAGCACGCTCTCCGCCTGGGCGCGAGCCGGCGCATGATCCAGCGGCTCGAAGCAACCTGCTTCGAGGGTCGTTCCATCGTTGGCCGTGATCTCGTGACTTGTTCCTTCCCCCAGGCTCGGAATGAAGATGGCGAAGAAGCCACCGGCCAGCCCACCCTGTCTCGCGCGCACCAGGTCGATGTGGCCGTCTCCACGGCGATCGTCGATGCCGCACGAGGTGTCGTCGGCGGGAGGGAAGAGCCGTGTCAGCGTGTCATTGTGTCCATCGAGGATCGGGATCGTGCCTGCCATGTCAGGACACCACCGGCAGGGAGTGCCCCTGCTCCAGTTCGTCGACGGGTCGGGCAACCAGGTCGTATCCGTCACTGTCGATGATCGTGCATCGCACCAGTTCCCCCGGGGAGAGATCCCTGCTGGAGAGCACCCAGCTGCAGGCGTCCACCTGCGGCGCCTGGTGGTAGCAGCGACCGGTGAAGACCTGGAGCGAGGGATCCTCGGATGCGCGATCGCGACCGGGACCATCGATCAGCACGTCGAAGATCGCGGACTGCTCCGCGAGGTAGGCGGCGTTGCCGAAGGCGATCTCCTGCTGGGTGAGCATGAGTTCCTCCTCGCGGCGAGCCTTCACCTCGGTCGGGACACGCAGTTCCGGGTTCTCTTCCATCGTTCCCGCCACGGTTCCCGCTTCGCGTGAATACTGGAAGACTCCCATGGCGTCGAACTGGAAGTCCCGGATCCAGTCCAGCAATTCCTCGTGATCCTCCTCGGTCTCGCCGGGGAAGCCGGTGATGAAGGTCGTGCGGATCGCGACACCGGGAATTCGTTCGCGGAGCCGTTCCATCAATGCACGCTGTTCGTCGCCCGTGACATTCCGTCGCATCGCCGTGAGCATCCTGTCGGATACGTGCTGCAGCGGTATGTCGATGTAGTTGACGATGTGCTCGAGCGAGGCGATTGCATCGATCATCTCGTCCGTGAAGTTCGTCGGGTAGGCGTACATCAGCCGTATCCAACCACCCCCATGCTCGGAGGCGATGTCATTGAGGCGCGAGAGCAGCCCGACGAGACCTTCCGGTGAGGCCGCGTCGGGATTCGCCCAGCCGATGTCAAGGCCGTAGTTGGTCGTGTCCTGCCCGATGAGGTTCAGTTCGAATGCTCCGCCGGCCATGAGACCGCGAGCCTCGTCGAGAAGATCGTCGATCGGCTTCGAGCGCATCTTGCCCCGTATCGATGGAATGGTGCAGAAGGCGCAGTTCTGGTTGCATCCCTCGCTCATGCGCAGGTACGTCCAGTGGCGTGGCGTGAGACGGAACCGGTTGTCATCACCTTCCCAGTACCCGATCCCGTGCCCGTCCTTTCCCTGGACGGTCAGCCCGGTGATGTCTCGTCCGCGCGCCCTGGCAGCCTGGAGCGCGTTGCCACTGATCCAGTAGGGTGGGGAGTCGCCGGGGAGATCGGTCTCTCCACGGATGCCGGCGAGCGCTTCCTTGATCCGGTCGCGATCGAAGACGCCGACCATGGCATCGATACCGGGCGCCCATTCCAGCATCTTTGCACGGTGCCGCTGGACGAGGCAGCCGGTCACGACGACGCGCTCGATGGTTCCCGCTTCCTTCCGCTGGATTGCTTCATTGATCACTTCGAGGGATTCCTGCCTGGATTCCTCGAGGAAGCCGCACGTATTGATGATGATGGCATCCGCTTCATCATGGTCCGAGACGAGCTGGTAGCCCTCCTCGACGAGGGTGCCGAGCATGGCCTCCGAATCGACGAGGTTCTTCGGGCAGCCGAGGCTGACGAAGGCCAGTCGAGAGGATGCAGTCCCTGTGCCGGTCATCTGTAGAGGCCCTGCTGCTTGATGTACTCGTACACGTCCGGCTGCAGTTCATCCCTTGGATCCCTGCCATCGGCGATGATGGCCCGTACGTCGTCCGAAGAGATCTCCATGCACGGCAGGTCCACTCGCCAGGCGAGCCATTGCTCGATCTGCTCCTGCGACCAGGGGCGATCGTCGCTCGAAAGGGCGTGGGCGAACTCCTCCGGGTTCGGCCAGAGGCGGGGGAGGACGATCGGTTCGGCCAGTTCGATGATGCTCGACCAGTCCTTCCATTGATGGAAGTGGACCGCCTGATCATCACCGATCATGAGGCGCAGTGGGATGTCGCTCTCGATGGTCCCGCGGAGGTGCTTGACGGTGTCGATCGAATAACTCGGTCCGTCCCGATCAAGCTCGATGTCGCAGAGCTCCGCTCCATCGATTCCATCGACGACCAGTTCGAGCATGGCACGCCTGTGATGTCCGCTTGCCGGCGGATCCTCCATCTTGTGTGGACTCACGGCGGCGGGAATGTACAGGAGCTTCCGCGCCTCGAGCAGCACCGCAGCCTGCGGGGGAAGTTCCGCGTGGGCTCGAGTCGGCGGATCGAACGTCCCGCCGAAGAGAATGATGGGCGCGGTTCCAGTCACGTGCTGCCGGTCAGTCCTTGGGAGTGCTGACGATGCGGACCTGGGTGAACTGCCGGTGGCCGTGGACTCCGCCGTGGAACCCGTACCCGGACTGCTGTGCTCCGACCCATGGAGCGCCCTTGGCGCCTCCACAGCCCTGGTTGATGCCCACCATGCCGGCGGTCAGTTGTCGGGCGACGCCCTTGGCCCGATCGGCGTCGGATCCGAAGACGACGGCGCCGAGTCCATAGGGTGTGTCATTGGCGAGTTTCACGGCTTCGCCTTCGTCCTTTACGCGCATCACGCACGCGATGGGGCCGAAGGTTTCGTCCCGCATGATGTTCATGGAGTGGTCGAGTCCCGTCAGCACGGTCGGTGCCACGTAGTTGCCGTCCATGGGGACATCCCCGTGGGCGACGGTCGCACCCTGCTGCTTGGCTGTTTCCAGCTGGGCAAGCACCATCTCCTTCTGCTGCTGGCTGACCATCGGGCCGATACGCGTCGTCGTATCCGTGCCGTCGCCGACCTTCAGATCCTTCACTCGCTCGAGCAGTGCCTGCTCGAAGTCGTTGGCGATGCCTTCCTGGACGTAGATGCGTTCGGTGCTCACGCATACCTGCCCGCAGTTTCGGAAGGAGTTCATCGCAGCGAAGTCGGCGGCCGATTCGAGATCGGCGTCATCGAGCACGATCATCGGGTCCTTCCCGCCAAGTTCGAGGATGACGCGCTTCAGGTCGCCACCGGCGGATTCCAGGATGTGCTGGCCCGCGGCGCGGCTGCCGACGAAGGCGATGAGGTTGACATCCGACTTCACGAGCGCCTTGCCCTGCGCCTCGTCGCCATGAATGATCTGCAGCACGCCTTCGGGAAGGAACTCGTTGTAGACATCGGCGAAGGCCTGCCCGACGAGGGGCGTCTCCTCGGAGGGCTTCATGACCACGGTGTTCCCGGCCACCAGCGCGGGAATGACCGTCTGCTGGGGCATGAGGAAGGGGAAGTTCCAGGGAGTGATCACCCCGCAGACGCCGAACGGGTCGTAGTAGAGATCGGTTTCGGTCCTGCCGTCATCAAGGTGTTCAGGCTCGAGCGCGGAGGCGATCGAATCCAGCAGCCCCGGCAGGCCGGCGGCGGCGTAGTCGACCTCGCCCTCGCCCTCGGCGATGGGCTTGCCCATCTCGGATGTCATCAGGGCACCGATTTCATTCGACCGGGCCTTGATGGCCTCCGCGGCAGGGCGGATGAGATTGATGCGTTCGGTGAGGCTCATTGCACCCCAGGCAACCTGGGCCTCCCGTCCGCGGCTGACCACGTCATTGATGGTCTCAGCCGGCGTGATCGGGACCGAACCGATGGATTCACCGGTAGCCGGGTTGAGTGATTCAAGGGTGCTTGGCGTTGCAGTCGTCATGGCTGTCTCCGCATGCAGTTTCGAGGGTGATCGACCATTCTAGCAGTGTTCGATGCCACGTCCGAGCCGCTGCTGGAAGTGTCCCGGGAGGGCTGTTGGAACGGCCCCCGGTGTGAATCAGATGGGATGGATCTCGGAGCAGTCTGCGCGATGGTTGTCGATGAGACGTATCTGGCCGACTCTGGCGGCTATGAGCAGTCGCATCCCGTCACCCCAGATCGGGCCGCTGCAGCTCTCGTCACGCCAGCCAAGTGGTTCAAGGGTGGTCTCATCCCGAATCACCGCGTATTCGATGGCCAGTTCATGTTCAGCAAGCACTTCGTGCATCGCGGTTTCCACGTCGTTGATTCGTTCAACGCGCGTTTCTGCTTGAACGAGCAGTGCAGCCTGGAATGCACGAACAATTCCAAGTGCCCGCTCGCGTTCTTCTTCACCAAGGAGCACGTTGCGACTGCTCATCGCCAGGCCACCATCTTCACGCACCGTGGGTGCACGCAGGATTCGAAGACCCGGCCAGCGGTCGCCGTGGCCGGCAACCATCGCCTCGAGTACCGCCAACTGCTGCCAGTCCTTCTCGCCGAATATCGAGAGCGAGGGTCTTGCAAGATCGAAGAGGCGGGCGACGACTTTGCAGACCCCGGCGAAATGACCGGGTCGGCAGGCGTCTTCCAAATGTGGACGCGTGGCCACGTCCGGAAGCGGGGGTTGCCAGGTGCCTGATTCCGGGTAGATGGTCTGGACCTCGGGCGCGAAGACGGCGGTTGCGCCGGCAGCTTCTGCGGCCGCCAAGTCCTTCTCCAGAGTTCGTGGGTAGCGTTCGAGGTCGCCGGAATCTTCGAACTGCGCCGGGTTCACGAAGATGCTCACGACGACATCGTCCGTATGTGTTCGCATCTGCTCGATGAGGGAACAATGTCCACGATGCAATGCGCCCATGGTCGGGACGAGGCCACAGCCCTCATGCGACTGCAACTCCTTGATGGAGGTGATGCACTCCACGTGGTTCAGACTCGAGAGACGACGAGCGTGTTGTTCTGGCCACCGAAGCCGAACGAGTTGCTCAGGCAGGTATCCAGCGGCGTCTCTCGCTTCACGTTGGGGACGTAGTCCAGGTCGAGTTCCGGGTCCGGTTCGTGCAGGTTGATGGTCGGTGGAATCACCTGGTCACGAAGCATCAGCAGACAGGTGATGAATTCCACGGCGCCGGCGGCGCAGATCAGGTGGCCCATCATCGACTTGATGCTCGTCATGGGGATGTCATACGCCATCTCACCGAAGACCTTCTTCGAGGCGAGGGTCTCGATGGAGTCGTTCTCGTTCGTGCTCGTGCCATGCGCCGAGATGTACTGGACAGGTGGCGTGCCGTCTTCGCGTCGTTTCGACGGATCGAGCCCCGCGTCGGCAAGTGCCTCGAGCATGGCGACGGCCGGTCCACGACCCTCGGGGTGGATGTCGGTGATGCGATAGGCGTCGGCGCTGGAACCGTAGCCGGTGACTTCCCCGAGTACGTTTGCGCCACGGGCCATGGCATGGTCGAGGGTTTCCATGATGATGATGCCCGATCCCTCGCCCATCACGAATCCGTCTCGATTCTTGCTGAAGGGGCGAGAAGCCGTTGCCGGATCGTCATTGCGTGTCGACATGGCGGTCAGGCGGTTGAACCCGGTGACACCCAGCACGTGGAGCATCGTGTGGGTTCCTCCGCTGAACATGACATCCGCATCGCCGCGCCGCATCATCGATGCGTCTTCGCCGATGGCCTGGGTACTGGCGGCGCAGGCGGTCAGGCAGTTGTAGACGGGGCCACGTATTCCGAATTCGCGCGAGATG
>PBMX01000005.1 GCA_002722935.1 Phycisphaerae bacterium
GAGGATGGCTTCGATTTCCAGGACCAGGGTGACAGCATCGCCGCCATCGTCTCACAACTCCAGCAGGACGTGGGCCCGTTGAAACGAAGCGTCGATCGAAGTGGAGAGTTGATGCCTGGTCCAAGAGGGTTCGAGGAGGGGATGCTGCTGGTCTCCAGGAGAGGCCGACTTCTCCGGGGGAACCACGGGGCCTGGTTCTTCGTATTCGATGCCGACTCACGTGGGCTCCTTGAACCACCGATGGTGCTCATGCCTTCATCGGCCCTTGAGAAACTCGAGCCGTGGGCACGGAAAACCGGAATGAATCAGCCGATCCTGATGAGCGGGCAGGTCTACTCATACAGGGGGCGGCATTTCCTGTTGCCGACCGCCTGGCGCGTCCCCGTGGAACGACCGAACCTCAAGTAGGTCATCCCGGAGACGGGTGGACATCACTGCGAATCGCCCGGTTCCATCATGGCGACGGAGGTCATCGATACCGAATCGATCGGTCGATCCCCACCATCGGTCTCCACCGCACCGATGGCCCTGACGACATCCAGTCCCTCCACGACCTGGCCGAATGCCGTGTACTGGTTGTCCAGGTGCCTGCAGTGTTCACGTCCAAGGCAGACGAAGAACTGGCTCCCGGCCGAATCCGGATCGCTTGATCGGGCCATCGACAACGTACCCTCGACGTGTTCACGGTCGTTGAACTCGTTCTTGACGTTCCACCCCGGTCCTCCCATGCCAGTACCGTCGGGACAGCCTCCCTGGATGACGAACCCGGGAATGATCCGGTGGAAGATCAGGCCGTCGTAGAACCCGTCCGAGGCCAGTTTGCTGAAGTTCTCGACGTGACCGGGCGCGACATCATCCCAGAGTTCCACGACGAGGTCTCCCATGGATGTCGTGATGGTCGCCTTTGGATAACTGCTCATTTCCTGTTCCTTCCCGTATTGGTCATGGGTTGATCAACTCCTGAGCGTGTCCACGAGACACTGGCGAACGGCCGCGGCATCAGCCTGGCCCCCGCTTGCCTTCATGACATGCCCGACGAGGCGGCCGATGGCCGCATCCTTGCCTTCCGCGAAGTCCTTCGCAGCTTCCGGCTGCGCCTTGATCGCCTCCTCGACCCAGCCTGCAAGAGCCCCGGGGTCGTTTACCTGCAACAGTCCGCTGGATTCGGCGATGACATCCGCCGGCTCGTCCGAATCGCAGAGAAGTTCGAAGAGTTCATTGGCGGCCGTCGAGCCGATGGAGTCGGTCGACCTGAGTTCCATGATTCCTGCGAGCTGCTGGGGTGTGATCCCGAGTTCCTGGATCTCCGTGGCACGTTCATTGGCCACGCGGGCACCTGCATTCAAAAGCCACTTGGCTACCTCGGACCCCGGAACATCGTCCGGCGACACCTCGATGCACTCCTCGAAGAACCGGCACAGATCACACTCGTCGACGATGGCGCGTGCATCCTTTTCCGGAAGCCCGTGCTCCTCCTCATACCTGGCTCGAAGCTGCATCGGAAGTTCAGGTATTCGTTCGGCCACTCGCTGCTTCCACTCCTCGTCGACGACGACCGGGATCAGGTCGGGCTCTGGAAAGTACCTGTAGTCATGGGCGTCTTCCTTCGATCTCTGGAGGAAGGTCGTACCCTTCTGGTCATCCCACCCCCGTGTCGACTTCATTCCCGCACCCATTTCAAGTCCATCCTGCTTCCAGGCCAGGACCTGTCGCTCCACCTCGTGCTCGATCGCACCGTGTACGGCCCGGAAGGAGTTGAGATTCTTGATCTCGGCGATGGGGGTCGCCACCTCGCGTCCATCATCAAGAACGATGATGACATTGATGTTCGGTTCGAACCTCATGTGTCCACGCTGCATCACACCCTCGGTCACTCCGAGGAACCGGCAGATGTTTCTCAGTTCCTTGCCGAATGTCACCGCATCCTCGGCGCAGGTCAGGTCGGGCTCCGTCACGATTTCCAGCAGCGGCACCCCCGCCCTGTTGTAATCCACCAGGGAACCTTCGTACTCCTCGCCACCGGGAAGTTCATGCCCGGTCTTTCCGGTGTCCTCCTCCAGGTGTGCCCTTGTGATCCCGACGATCGACGTCCCGCCCATCGCCGACGGGATTTCCAGGGAGCCGCCGACACAGATCGGCAGGTCGTACTGGCTGATCTGGTACCCCTTGGGCAGATCCGGATAGAAGTAGTTCTTCCGATCCCACTTGCTCCAGGAGGAGACGCTTCCCCCGAGCGCCATGCCGACCATCATCGACATCTCGACAGCCTCGGAGTTCATCACCAGCAATGCACCAGGAAGTGCCAGCACGACGGGATCACACAGGCTGTTGGGCGGCGCCCCCCAGTTGTCCGGATGGGCGATGTTCGCCGATCGGGAGAACATCTTCGATCGCGTGGCCAGTTCCACATGGATCTCCATGCCGATCTTTGGGGTTGTCGAAACGATTTCAGCCATTCGAACCTGTCCTGGTCAACTGGATCCACCTGGTGAAACGGACGCCATTGGATGCACAGGGTACCATCCCCGCATGCTTGATCGAACGAGTGTTGCCGAACGCATCTCGGAGGTCGCCGTCCTTCACGGCACGTTCACCCTCAGGAGCGGAAGGACCAGCACCTACTACATCGACAAGTATCGATTCTCCACCCAGCCGGACATTCTGGATGCACTCGGGCGGTTGTTCGCTGAACGGATACCCTCCGGCACGACGCTTCTCGCCGGAGCAGAACTCGGCGGAATTCCCCTGGTTACGGTCGCCTCGATGGCCTCCGGTCTTCCATGCCTGTTCATTCGAAATGCACGAAAGGACTATGGAACGGAGAAGGTCCACGAGGGAGCGCTTTCGAAAGATGACCAGGTCGTCATCCTCGAGGATGTCGCGACAACGGGGGGCCAGGTGCTCGAGGCGGCCAGGGACATCGAGGCGTCGGGAGCCGTCGTATCGAACATCATCGCCGTGGTCGACCGCGAGGAGGGGGCGAGGGAAGCCGTGGAAGATGCTGGTTACGTGTTCGATGCTCTCTTCACGGTGTCGGACCTTGGAATCCGTTCGACGAGCTGATCGACTTCCCGTGTTTCAGTCGTTCAGCATTCTGTCACGGGCAAGTTCCAGTTCCAGAAGGTATTCCGCTCGCCGCTTGACCCACTTGGCCAGCGATTTGACCGATCGATCGGTTGATTCGAGCGCTCGCTGGAGAATCGGGCTTTCAATGATGAGGATGTTGTCACGTTCATCGAGGAGCTTGATGAGCATGATCATCAGGACGAGGCGGTCATCACCCTTCGTTGCCTCTTCCTGAATGGACCGAAGATCCTTCGAAGAGTTCATGATTGAAAGAAACCACGCCTTCTGAACGGAATCCATCCGGTCGTAGGCGTCTAGTATCACCTCCACGCCACCGTCCAGAATGTTCTGGGTGATCGGGTAACTCACCTGCATCCGGGTGTTGTCCTGGATGACGCTCGCGAGAAGGGCGAGATCCGAGATGTTTTCCGCCCTCAATACGCCATCGGTTGTGGAGGCGATGATGCCCGACACCCAGTCATCGTCGACGCGGATACCATCGACCCTTGTGGGAACCGGGGCAACCTCCGTCCCAAGGAGCCCGGGATAGAAGACCGTATTCCCGGCTGCGGTCTGGTTCCCTGCCTTGAAGTTCATGATCCCGGTGACCGTGACAGTTCCCCCGGGCAACGGAGAGAGATTCAGGATCCTCCCGACCCACGTCGATCGAAGATCGATCGAGACGGTCATCTTCTCGTGCGCCTCGAGTCTCAGGCGATGGCCCACATCGATGACGAGCGGGCCGAACTTGATCTTGTCCATTCCGGCAATCTGTATCTCGGGCTGGAGAAGAACAAGTTCGTGGATCGGGCCCTCGGGGCTGACCGCCATCGGCATCGGTGTATTGTTGACGATCTCGATGTCGACGATGATCGGTTGATATGGTTGCAGATCACTGTCACCGAGGGACAGGGAGAAGGAGACCGCGAGTCGAGGATCGAGCGGATACCTGTCGACGGCCATCGGAATCGAGTTGACAAGCACCGTCATCGCAGCGGCTTCTTCGGTAGGCGGGAGCCTCGTGCCAAGAATGTCCTGCAGACGAAGGGCTGACCAGATGCCGATGAGTGTTCCAGGTGTTTCACGAGCAATGGACAGGTAGTTTCTTGCGGCATCCTGGAGTTGCCCCTGCTCCTGCTGTGCAACGGCAAGTCCGAGTCGGGCGGCGGGGTCCGCTTCGGCCAACGGCTCGAGAGCCGTTGTCGCATCACCCGGGAAGCCCTGTCGGAGGAGAATCCAGCCGTCGAATCGAGCGCGGGCCTCTTCGCTCAACGCAGCGGCCTGCTGGGCTTTCTGAACGTGTTCCTCGGCTTCATCCGGGTTGTGGCCAAGCCAGAGCTGCAGCCAGGCGAGTTCGAGGATCGCGGATGCGAGGTCCCTCTGATCGGAATTGTCGTTCGACTGGAGAATGCTGATTGCATTGAGATAACTCTCCCGGGCGGAGGCCATCCCATCGGCCGCCGTATCGGCGTCGGAACTGGACGAAATGACCGCACGGACGGTCGCCAGGGTCGGCGTGATCGGCGCCTCCAGCCTTGCAAGTTCCAGCGGTGACAGTTCCGGTTTCTCCTCCCGGGTCATCGATCGATACAGCTCGTCGAGTTCATGCTGGCGGACCTGTATCAACGCAAGAGCCGACTCGCCGTCTCCCGCAGCCCACATGGAAACCGCAAGATCGGCGAGCAGGTCGTTCGAAGGCGGCTGGCTGTCGGCAACCATGTCGTCGATGGCAAGCGTGTACATCCGTCTGGCGGCTTCGTACGCCCCGTGCTGCATCAGCATGTTCGCGAGCACGGCCGGAGTCCCGGTATCCGACAGGTCCGAAAGGAGAAGGCTCACGAGCAGTTCGACGCTGGCGACAGGATCCGCAACTCTGGTCTGGAAATAACCCGCACCGACGGCCATGGCCTCGGCGTAGAAGGGGTCGAGTGTCATCGATTCGCCCAGCAGTCGTGCAAATCCGTCCCTGTCACCCGTCTGCCTGTAGAGCATTGCGAGATTGAATGCCAACCTCGATGAGACCACCGGGCCCAGCGTCTCCTGATTCGACGGCTTCAGGAGGATCTCATATGACTTGATTCGATCTTCAGCGAGGTTGAACTGGTCAATGGCCATGACGAGCCGCCGCAATTGGGCCACCTGGTCGCCCGGGCTCAGTTCCAACAGGTGGTCGACGGAGTGTTCAATGAACGCTTCATCCTCCGTCAGGATCGCGATCTGGAGCTGCTTGTGGGCGATCTCGATATTGCCCGGATCAAGTCTGGTCGCCTCGGTGATGAAGATCCTTCCAGCCTCGATGGCTTCCGTGGAAACCGGTGAAACAGCGAGAACATCCGATGCGTACCGAAGCAGTTCCACCGAAAGGAGGTGGGCGGTCCTGGTATCCAGGGTCGGCGGCCCCTCCGCAACGGTTTCCGTGGCAACGGCTGGATCGACTTCAGGGGCGTCCTGGATCGCGTTCGCCGACCCTCCCGACATGGCCAGGGCGAGGAATCCAGAAATCAGCGCTGTTCCTTGCATGTGGCCCTCGCGGGAAGGATGAACCATGTGGCGGGTCCGCTTCTGGGAGATGGTAGGCATCTGCATTGGGGCTGCCAACCAGATGGACCTCGACACGCCATGTTTCCCGGGGATGGGAGGGTAATGAACCCCGGATCGTTGACACTCCCTGAGGCGACTGATACCGTTCCCTGTTCGATATCAACCGGAAATCTTCGGCCCGGAATCCAACGAAAAGACGGCATGGACTAGGCATGGATCGAAAATCTGCATTCATAACCACATGGCTTACCTGCATGCTGGCCCTTGCGGGAGTGGGTGTTGGAGACGTCCCCACTTCGCTTTCAGCCTACGTATCGCGGCCATCGCTTGATCAGCAGGACACGGCTGAGATCAGTGAGTACTCGGCCTACTACCTCGATCTTCTCGCCAATGGAGATCATGAAGCCGTCATGAAGGCTCGCGCCAAGCTCGTCGAGCCCATGAAGAACATCCGGGGGAATGCCAGTTCGGCCTTCAGGTCCACCTATGCGGACAGTCTCATTCCCACGCTCGAGGACATTCTCGATGGTCCAGATGTGTACAGGGGTGTCAATGCGATCCAGATCGCGGGTTTCCTTGGAACGGATTCATCAATTCGAATGCTTGAACAACGGGCAGCGGCCTCGAATGAACCCAACGCCTCCAGGAGACTCTGGGTCGCCATCGCAATACGTGAGTCGATGAACAATGGCGAACTCTCGCTTCGGAGTTTCAATGCCGCAGCCCGTGGGCTTGCCGAGGCGGCCGAAGAAGAAGATGACTGGCGTGTTCTGATGCGGCAGTTTGAAACTGTTTCAAACATGGTCAAATCGGGACGGAGCAGGGACGAGGGGGGCGAGGATCTCCGGGCCACCGGACGTGAACTCCAACTCAGAATGATGAAGGGCACCCTCGATCGAATCCTGGCAGCGGATGATGGTGAAACTGTCCACATCGAACTCATCCAGGCGCTTCGACCGAACATCTTCGACGTACAGCAGCAGTACCTTGATCCTGAACTCATGCAGTACAGGCGGGAAGTCGGGTTGAACATGGCTCCCCAGCTTGCGAGAGTCTATGACGTCATCCTGCTCCACGGCGATGCCCTCCGGAACGATGAGGAGCTCAGTGATTGCTGTGGCTTGTCGCTTCGGCTCAGTGATGAAACCCTGAGGCTGATCGAAGCCGACCTGGGAAGCGACGAGGCACCTGATCTGAAGCCGGAGCAGCTCTGGAAGGACAACGACACCGAGGCTCTCAGGGAAGGCAGGGAGGCCTGGAAGGCCATCCTGACGAAGTCGCCCTACAACGGTCGCTGAGCCACAGATCCTCCATTGAATTGAACGATCGCCAGCCACGCTGGTCGACGTACCATGTAGACAGACCCCCGGAATGGATCCGGGAGTACGTTTCCATGGATGGACTCATGCTGCGGCTCCTTCTACCTGCTTTCCTGTTCCTTGCGGCGATCCTCGGCATCGCACGATGTGATGGACAGGGTGACCGATCAGACCTTGTCATCGCCGGTGGAGGGGAAGTCTTCACCCTTGATCCACAGAGAATGAGCTACCTGCGTGACATGCGCATGGGGGGTGCTCTCTACGAAGGGCTGGTCCGACTCGACCTCGAAAACGGCGGATTCAAGCCGGCTGCAGCCTCGAGCTGGGAAACGAGCGACGATGGACTGACGTGGACGTTCCACCTACGACCGGAATCGAGGTGGAGTGATGGATCCTCCGTGACCGCGCATGACTTCGCCTGGTCATGGCTTCGCCTGCTGGCACCGGATACTGCGGCGGACTATTCAAGCCTGTTCTTCATGATCAAGGGCTCACGCGCATTCTGGGAATGGAGGCAGGAGCAACTCGAGGAAGCAGTGACCGACGGCATCGTCGACGGCCCGGGGCTGTGGATGGATGCGGAACGACGTTTCCGGGAAACCGTTGGAATCGAAGTGCTCGATGAGCACACGCTGAGACTGAATCTTGAATACCCGGTCCCCTGGCTCCTGGACCTGCTTGCGTTCGCTCCCGCGGCTCCTGTTCACCGACCGACGGTCGAAGGATGGCCCGTGAATACGGAGGGGAGGAGTGTCGCCTGGCATGAAGTGGAAGCACCGCCATGGAACAGTCGCAGGTTCGTCGATTTCAACACGGAAACCGGTCGTCTCCAGCAGGACCATCGATGGGCGAGGCCTGGAACGCTCGTCGGGAACGGTCCATACGTTCTGGAAGCATGGCGATACAAGCGGGACATGCGTTTGAAACGTTCCCCTACATGGCGGGATCCTGACGGGGTCCGGAACGACTCCATCACGACCCTCGCCATCGAAGATCCGAACACGGCCGTACTCGCCTATGAATCAGGCTCGGTCGACTGGATCAATGGAGTGAACGTCGAGTACCGGGCAGACCTTGTCGAAATGGCCAGAACCGGACAGCGAAACGATGTTCACATCATTCCGGCATTCGCAACCGACTTCTTTTCCTTCAACTGCAGGCCACGACTGCCCGGGGGCGATCTGAACCCGTTCGCCGATCCGCTCGTAAGGCGAGCCTTCGCGAGGGCCGTCGACCGGGAAGTCATCGTCAACAACGTGACCAGACTCCGTGAGCCGGCGATTGCCACCCTCATACCACCAGGTTCGATACCCGGCTATGTCTCGCCCGAGGGCCTTGAGCACGACCCCGCACTCGCACGAAAGGATCTTGAGGAAGCCGGCTGGCTCGACCGGAACGAAGACGGGGTCCTCGAATCCGACGATGGAACTCCATTTCCGGTCGTCAACCTGCTCTACACGACGAACACCCCTCGATACAAGCGAATGGCGATCGCTTTGCGGGAACAGTGGGAGCGAGTGCTAGGAGTGGAGATCGAACTCACTGGCA
The DNA here is from genome assembly GCA_002722935.1 of Phycisphaerae bacterium. Lineage (GTDB taxonomy): Bacteria > Planctomycetota > Phycisphaerae > Phycisphaerales > SM1A02 > SP202. Next base: position 8,475 of record PBMX01000005.1, read on the forward strand.
GGGACACGAAGTTCTACAAGAACGATCTCCGTGAAGGAGATTTCATGATTGCTCGTGGAGCCTGGTACGGCGATTTCGGTGATCCGACCACCTTCCTTGAACTCTGTCGGTCAACCGACGGCAACAACGATCGTGGGTTCGTGGATGAATACGTCGACCGGACACTCGATGCCGCCGCGATGGAGCAGGATCCCCGGGCCCGCATGGAGATGCTTTCGGAACTTGAACGGTACCTCTTCCAGGAACAGTTGCCGATGGTTCCCATCTGCCAGATCGTGGATATCCACATGTACGACCCTGATCGCATCGAGGGCGTCAGCCACCACCCGAGGCAGGTCCAGTCCCTCTGGAACATCAGGCAGATGCAGGAACGAGAAGCATTGGCCGGGGTTTCGGCCCCATGAGACGCGACGGACTGCCACGCATGGTGATCGCCCGGCTGCTGCAGTTGCCGCTGATCCTGCTGGCGATCTACACACTCACGTTCATGCTGGTCTGGATCATTCCAGGCAACCCCCTTGAAAAACCGGAGGGTCGACGACCGCCCGTGGAAATCGTCGATGCGATGCAGGCTCGATACAACCTGGACGATCCTCTCGTCTTCTATGGTGACTACCTCTCCGGCGTCTCCGGCCTCGACTGGGTTCTTGGTGATCGTGAAGGACCGGTCATCGACTTCGGTCCGAGCCTTCGGCATGAGAACTGGACCGTCAACGAGATTCTCGCGGCCCAGTTGCCTGTCTCGATCCTCCTGGGACTTGCGGCAATCGGCCTGGCCTTCTTCATCGGGGTCGGAGCCGGCGTGCTTGGAGCCCTGCGACCCGGTTCACTGCTTGACCTGGGCTCCCTGCTTCTTGCGCTCGTGGGAATCAGCCTTCCGGCATTCGTCATCGGTACCGTTCTTCTCGTCGTGTTCGCCGTTCATCTGGGCTGGTTCCCCGTCGGTGGCTGGGGTGAGCCGGGACACGTCGTGCTTCCTGCCCTGGCCTTGAGCCTGCCCTTCGCCGCGTACATGGCCAGGTTGACCCGATCCGGAATGCTCGAGGAACTTCAATCCGATCATGTTCGAACGGCCCGGGCCAAGGGCATGCCGGAATACACGGTGGTCCTGAAGCACGCCTTGAAGAATGCGCTGCTTCCCGTGCTCAGTTACCTGGGACCTGCAACCGCCGCGGCCATGACGGGGTCATTCGTCGTCGAGAAGGTCTTCGCCGTACCCGGGGTCGGCACCCATTTCGTCGATGCAGTGCTTGGAAAGGACATAACGCTGATCCTTGCCGTCGTACTGGTCTACTCGACCATGCTCGTGCTGCTGAACCTCTGTGTCGACGTGCTCTACAGGTGGATCGATCCGCGGATCGATGCCGACGGACTCGCCGCATGAATGACAAGAACGATCGGAAAAAACGCTCGAGGAACAGAAGCCTGGCTGGTTCAATCCTCTACATCCTGGTGATCACATGCCTGGTCTGGTGGTTCCTGGTTTCCTATTTCCAGGAGCGGTTCATCTTCCCGAGGTTCCTGGTCAATGCCAACGTTCCAGCGACCGCACCTGTCGATGTCGATGTGTTGATCGTCGGCGGAGATGCGAAGGTCGAGGCCTTCCTGCTGCCTGGGGCCGGGTCATCGAGCTCCAACCCCGCTCCGATGATCGTGATACTCCACGGCAACGCGGAATTGATCGATGATCGTCTCGACATGGCTCGCAGGTTCGCGAGCCTCGGGTACGCCGTGCTGCTGCCCGAGTACCGGGGATACGGAAGATCCGGGGGATCACCCGGACAGGAGGTCATCCGGGAAGATGTTCTGGAGGCGATCGAACGGGCGACGGCCAGGGCGGACGTCGACGGAGATCGGGTCGGGTACTACGGAGTCTCGATCGGGACCGCCGTCGCGGCCGATGTCGCTCTTCGCAGATCCCCCGCGTGCATGGTCTTCATCGTGCCTCCGGCGAGCATCAGCGGATTCGCGTGGAGCTTCGGAGCACCCCCGTTCCTCATCAGGCATCCATTCCGGACGGACCTGGCCCTCGCAGAGTTGTCCATGCCCATCCTGATCTGCTCGAACGCGCAGGATGAGGTCGTGCCCGCGGAACAGGCCCGCTCGCTACATGAAATTGCGGATAACTCGACCCTCCTTGAATTCGAGGGACGGCACAACTTCCTGTTCGATGAATCGGAGGAGGATCGAAGGCGCACCTCGATCGAGGAGTTCTGCTCGAAGCACCTGCTTCCTCCATGATGGAGGGTTCACATCGCGGGGCCGTACTCGGCAAGTTCACCCAGCTCCTCCGATATGCGGATGAGCTGGTTGTACTTTGCGCACCGGTCGCTTCTGCAAGGCGCGCCGGTCTTGATCTGGCCGGCATTCACGGCGACCGAGAGATCGGCGATCGTGGCATCCTCGGTCTCTCCCGACCTGTGACTCACGACGGCGCTGTACCCGTTGTGCTGGGCGAGCCGAATCGTTTCGAATGTCTCGGTCAGGGTGCCGATCTGGTTGACCTTCACCAGGATGGCGTTTGCGCATCCTTCCTCGAGTCCCCTTCGGAGGAAATCGACGTTCGTCACGAACAGGTCGTCTCCAACGAGCTGTACGTCGTCCCCGATTCGCTCGGTCAGGGCCGCCCAGCCAGCCCAGTCGTTCTCACCAAGACCATCCTCGATGGATCGAATCGGGTATCGCTTCGACCAGTCTTCCCAGAGGTCGATCATCTCCTCGGTCGTCGCGATGCGATCGGGATCGCTCGAGAAGAAACAGTACCCTTCCTTTCCCTTCTTCCTTGCGGCATCGACGAGTTCACTGGCGGCGGGATCAAGCGCTATGAAGATCTGGTCGCCGAATCCATACCCGGACCGGCCTACCGCCTCCTCGATGACCCGCAGGGCATCCTCGTTGTCGTCGAGGTTCGGAGCAAAACCACCCTCGTCTCCGACGGCGGTGGACAATCCGCGATCCGAGAGGACCCCTCGCAGGTGGTGGTAGATCTCCACCCCGGCCCGCAGGGCCGATTCGAACGTATCGAAGCCCCAGGGTTGGATCATGAACTCCTGGAAGTCCACGGTATTGTCGGCATGCTTGCCGCCGTTGAGGATGTTCATCATCGGCGCAGGAAGTGATCGAGCGGCCGCTCCTCCGAGATATCGATAGAGGGGAAGGCCCGATGCGGCGGCGGCCGCCCTGGCGATCGCAAGGGATACGCCGAGCATCGCGTTCGCGCCCAGTCGGCTCTTGTTGGCGGTTCCATCGACCTCGATCATCAACTGGTCGATGTATTCCTGTTCACGGGAATCCAGGCCGATGATCTGCGGCGCCAACTCGTCATTGACGTTCGCAACCGCGTTGAGGACACCCTTGCCCCCCCACTGTTCCTCGTCGCCGTCCCTGAGTTCAACGGCTTCATGCTCGCCGGTGCTTGCGCCCGAGGGGACCATCGCTCGTCCCATGACGCCCTCCCCGAGCAGCACTTCGCATTCAAGGGTCGGATTTCCCCGACTGTCGAGAACCTGCCGTGCGTGGATGGATTCAACTTCATAGTCCATGGATCGTGGTTCCGTGCTGAAGGTGTGAGGGGTCATTCTAGCCCCGCCCCGGCTGTTGCTCCATCGGGGTGTTCAGTCGATACCCAGTCGCCCCGCCAGGTCCCGTACGACATTGCTCATGTCGGCAAGCGCCTTCCCGGTTCGAGCCCCCGCATGCGGAAGCAGTGTCGCGTTGGCCAGGCCCAGAAGGGGGCAGGTGCCCGGTATCGGTTCCTCTGCATGTACATCCAGAACGGCACGCATCGCCGGGCATGCCTCGAGTCGCTCGGCCAGGGCATTCGCATCGATGACAAAGCCCCTGGACGTGTTCACGAGGAGCACGTTCTCCTTCACGATCGACAACTCGGTGGCCCCGAGCAGGTCATGGTTCGCGTCACGACCGTCTACGTGGATCGAGAGCACGTCGGATGACGAGAGGAGCTCCTCAAGTGGTACCGGGCGAGCACCCTGTCGATCTTCTTCCGGGATATCGAGGAGATCGGTGTAGATCGTCTCGAACCCGATGGCTCCGGCGACCCTGCCGACCCCCCTGCCGATTCTTCCGTACCCGAGAATCCCGAGGCGAAGAGTGTCCATCTGTCTTGCCGCATGCCTGCTGGAACGCAGATCCGCCCATGCATCGGCATCGACCGCTTTCTGGATCGGAGTCCTCGGCCTGAGTTCGTTCGTGACAATCGCGATGACGTACTCGACGACGGCCTGGGTGTTCGCATCGGGAGTTGAAAGAACCTCGATGTCCCGGTCCCTGCAGGCATCCTGGTCGATGTTGTCCAGGCCGACTCCGGCACGGGCCACGACCCTCAGGTCGGTCGCACATCGCAACATGGACTCGTCCACTCGTGTCGATGTGCGGACAATCAGACCTGCTGCGGCTGGAAGCAGCCTGTTGAACTCATCCGTCCCAGGTGAGCAGGCCACGAGTTCGACTCGACGCTCGAGCCATTCCTGCGCCTCGGTCGTGATCGGTTCCGCCAGTATGACGATGGGTTTCCCTGCCATGTGTGCATTATTGCAGCATGGCGAACGCAGGGTCCATGGGGCATCTGATAAGATCGGCGGTCCGCACCAGGGGCTTCATGGAGCCAGTCACGTGTCAACGAATCACGCCCTGATCCTGATTGGATTCCAGAACGACTACTTCGCTCCGAACGGGGTGCTTCGCAACGTCATGGAAAATGGGGACCGGAACGACCAGGTCGTTTCACGGACGGTGTCCCTCATCAGGTCGCTCATGGATACCTCCGTGACGATGCTTGCCGCACCAATCATCTTTACCGACGACTACAAGGAATTGAGGCAGGCAGACGGAATCCTGGCCGCCATCAAGGATTCGGGTGCCTTGCGGGAGGGGCGGGAGGGAGCAGGTGTCATCGATGAACTCCACGAGTTCAGTGATCGGATCATCGAGGTTCCCGGCAAGCGTGGCCTCAACGCCTTCTCGAATACCACCCTTGCGCGTGAATTGATCAGCCACGACATCACGGATGTGGCCATCGCAGGTGCTGGAACATCGATTTGGGTCGATTCAACCGGACGTACGGCGTACCAGATGGGGTACAGGGTGAACATCCTGGCTGATTGCATTTCCGCTCGAACGAGCATGGAACAGGACATATTCTGCTCGAAGGTATTTCCAACCTATGCATCAGTTGTCGATTCGACGGCCTATCTGGAAAGCATCAGGCGGAACATGACCGGATGAGCAGGCGAACATACAACCCGGAAGAGTTGGCTTCGACGATGCCTCCGGACATGCTTCCGACGCAGTCGGTCAGGCCGCTGACGGGTCCTGATGTGTCCTGGCTCCTGGATGCGACGAGGAGAAAGGATTCGGAGTCCCCACTTCCCCCGCTACGACTCGGTGAAGACGAGGTCGATCTCGACCTGGTCATCAAGGACATGGTCGGAGAGGGTGGCCTCGGGATGGTCTCCCTTGCGATGCAGTCGTGCCTCAACAGGAACGTTGCCGTCAAGCAGGCCAGGTCCGATCGCAGGAACACCGATGCCGAGATCCAACTTCGCAAGGAGGCCGAGTTGATGGGACAGCTCGAGCACCCCTCGATTCCGCCCATCCACGTCCTGGGGAGCGATTCGGAGGGTCACGCCGTCCTTGTCATGAAGTTCGTATCGGGGGATTCATGGGGCGATGTGCTCGACAGGGACATGAAGTTGACGAAGAACCGGGACGCTGAACGTGTGCACCTGAGAAAGCATCTGGAGATTCTCTGTCGAATCGGAGAAGCCCTCGCCTTCGCCCACGGTCGTCGAATCATCCACAGGGACATCAAGCCGGACAACGTGGTCGTCGGAGAGTACGGAGAGGTCTACCTGATCGACTGGGGAATCGCCGCCGAGGTCGGGCAGGATGGTTGCTACAAGCCGACCGGGTTCGCGGGAACACCCGCCTACGCAGCCCCGGAAATGCTTGATCGAGATGCAATGCTCGATGAGCGAACCGATGTCTACCTCCTTGGGTCCACCCTCTACCAGGTGGTGACCGGAGATGCCCCCCACCCGGGAAGCAGCGTGGCCGAAGTGTTCGATCACGTCGTTTCGAATCCGACACCGGACTCGATCCAACAGGCACCTCTTCCGCTTGCGGAGATCTGCATCAAGTCGATGGCCGAGGATCCTGCCGACCGGTACCAGAGTGTCAGGGAGATGCTCGAGGCGGTTCGTCACTTCATGGATCACGGCGATACGGCGGAACTCTTTGCCCGGAGCGCCGAGACGATGGTGGCCCTGAAAGCCCTGGTTGATTCACAGAAGGTCGACCCGGATCAGGTCGACACGCTCGGTCAGCGGTGTCGATACGACCTCGAACGGGTTCACCAGGCGTGGCCTGGAAATGATGATGTCACAACCATGTTGTCCGATTGCCTCCTGCTGCTCTGCGATCACGCGATCGAACAGAACCGTATCGGGGCCGCTCGAATGCTCCTGACCGAGCATAAGCAGATCGGAAAAGGCGACCCGGCGGACATCTACAGGAGGCAGGACAGCATCGAGGATCTCGTGGACCAGATGATTTCCCAGAACGATGAACTTTCGGTCGGAATCCAGGTCTCGCTCGTCGAGCAGATTTCGGCGCTGTCCGCGGAATACGAGGATCTCAAGAAGGCATTCGACGATCTCAGGGGCGGGTGAGAAGTCCGTGAAATGGTGTCAGGGGCAACTTCCCCAGGCACCGATGACCTCGATGAGGTCCAGCACGTCGACGACCGCATCGCCGTTGACATCCGCCATGCAGGATGGCTCGCAGTCGTCACAGGATCCTCCAGCCGTCCAGATTCCGCCCAGTTCAGCACAGGTGATCTCACTCAGCTGCGAGCAGCCCGTGCCCACGCAGCATGACCCGATTGAGGATGTGCAGGATTCACAGTCACTGCCTTCGCCGAGCCAGATGGCGTCTTCCGAACCGACACAATCCTCCTCGACGACCTGACTGCAGTTCTCTCCAAAGCAACAGGCTCCCATCGAAGGTGACAACAGGGTGGAGTGATAGAAGCCCGCATCAAGATCAAGCACGCCATGGAGGCTGATCGGTGGTTGTGAAAGTCCATACTCCTCGCTGCCCCAGCATGCAATGGTTTCATCGGATTGAAGCACGAGGCTGTGAAGATGACCCGCCGCCACGACCGTGACGGAGCCCAGTTCGGCGGGTACATCGCATTGCCCACGGTTGTTTCGACCCCATGCCACGACCGATCCGTCATCGAGAAGTGCCAGAGAATGGTCGCCACCTGCGGAGAGATCGATGACGATGCCGATATCCGCCGGGACGTCACACTGGCCCATGTCGTTTCGTCCCCACGCCACGACGGTGCCGTCCCCGAGAAGTGCAAGGGAGTGATTGTTTCCGGCTGATACCTGCACAACGGTTGACAGGGATGGTGGGCTGGATTGCCCGTAGGTGTTGCTTCCCCAGCAGGTCACGGACCCATCATCGCGAAGAGCGATGGAATGTCGCTCACCGCCGGAGATCCCGATCACGTCTCCAAGTGAACCCGGGACATCGCATTGCCCATCGGTGTTCCATCCCCAGCAGACGACTGCTCCCGTCGACTTCAGCGCCATGGTGTGCCTGGAACCACAGGCTATTTCCACGACTCCGGCGAGGGCCGGCGGTACATCGCATTGCTGCTGGCTGTTGGAGCCCCAGCAGGTGACCCTGCCGTCACCCAGGAGGGCGGCAGTGTGGTATCCACCCGCCGCAACGGCCTCGACCGGCGGCATGTCCTCGGGCACATCGCACTGGCCATTGTTGTTCCTGCCCCAGCATGAAACGTCAGCACTCGCCATGGCGGGCGACAGCAGGATGATTACTCCAATGATTGATTGGAGGCGGTGAATTCGACTCATCACGTCCCCTCTTGGATTCCCCTTCAATCCAAAGAATCCGCCGAATCCGGAGCAAGTCAAATTAAAGTCGAGTGAATTGGGTTTCCGGTACGACTGGCCTGCTCACATGCTGTTGTTCCTGTCAATATGGGACCCGAATCGATCCATTCCCCCGGCGAGTTCGGATGCGATCGAGGTGGGTTGCACCCTCCTGGAACCCGCTCCCTGTGTATTCTCTGTCATCCCACCCGCGACCTCGACAACCACCGCCGATGCCACGCATGTCATTCCATGGCATTCCGGGGATCTCCATGAGTCCATCGATGGACTGGATGCATCCGATCAACATGTTTCATTGATCGGGAGAGGCCGTTCGGCCGTGGTCTGGCGTATCGGTCGTGAAGATGAACAGGCGATTGCAAGAAAGGTCTTCCAGGGAGACCCGCTTGCCAATGCGCTTCACTGGATCGCCAGTGGTGCGTCGAATCCCTATGGATGGAATACCGATGCCGTCGACGCGGCGGTATGCAGGAGGCGCATTCTTGGACGACTGGTCAAGGTGTGGCTGGGTGACCGTGTTCGACTTCCGGCACTGTTGGGATCGGGGCAGGAAACGGAAACCGGGCGATGCTGGATCGACATGGAACTGATCAGGGGGCGCGGCCCACAACTCCGCCATGTCGATCAAGAAGATCAGGGTGCAGAGTCGTTGGAACTCTGGAACGACATCATGAAGCCGCTCCAGCGGCACCTCGCCTCATCCGGTTTCGACGGCCTCCCCTGGCAGGCTGGACTTGGACAGCCGGTCGCGATGAGCAACTTTCTTCGCGAGGACAACTCCGGTGGGTCGGGCGCTTCCTGGGTCTGGGTCGACCTGGAATCGGGTATCCCCGCGATTCTTCCGATGAATCCCTGGAGATTGCTCACCTACTACCTTCCCCGTTCGTTTCGACACGGACACCTCCTGTTCGACGATGTCAATGTCGACAGGCTCGAGTCCTACCTCAGGGATGAAGCCTCCAGGCTTGAAGCGGCCCTTGGCCGAAGCAGCTATCAGCAACTCCTGGATGACACGAGGCAACTCCGCGCATCCCAGGACCGGTGGCACCGGGCAGGAAGGCTCGAGCGGGGCATCGCGTGCTGGGTTGCTCGGGGACGGATCACCAATGAGGAGGCCTGCTGGTACCTGGAACGACCTGTTCACTGGATGGGAAGAATGGTTCGCGAGGTGTTCCATCGCGGAGTGAAGTGCTTCCCGCGTCTCGCTCGCTGGACCTGGTCATGGATCCGTCCGCGAAGACTGTTCCATGCCGCCGTCACATGCAGTCGCTTCATCTCATCCCAGCAATGGCGTGCACGATTCGCCCGTTCCGTCATCCGCCGGAGGATCAGGGCCTGGAAGCACAGGCGGCAGTTGTCCCCCGAGCAGGCAATGCGACTTTCGAAGCATGCACGAAGTGACGAGGCGGCCGACTACCTGACGGACTTCGGAATGCATGTGGCGATCAAGATCCCGGTGAAGATCACGGAGTGGGTCATCTTCCCGGCCCTCTTCGCGGCGGGGATGATCGGTGAACTGACCCTGGTGCTCGGCATCGCGCTCGGGGGCATGATTGCCCGGAGTCTCTACACGCTGTGGCGAATGGGGCAGGCGTTCATGCGACGACGGGAACTTCCGTGGGTCGCCCTGGGAGTCGGAGCGCTTCCGATCGTCGGAAATGCCGCCTACCCGGCCCAGGTGCTCTGGACGAGTGGCCGACGCGACCACGACGTGGCAAGGTTCATTCTCGTGGACATCATTACTTCACTTGGGCGAAAGATGCCGGTGTGGGGTGGGCCGGACACGATGACCGAGCACTGGTTCAACAGGTGTTCAGCCCTGCCGCTTCGTTGGCTGAGCAGGCGAGGATCGGCCGGGTAGAGCAACTTCCGCGTCAGGCGTAGGAATGAAGTCCGCTGATCGTGAAGTTGATGACGATCCAGTTGAAGAGCATGACGACACACCCGATGACGGCGAGGATCGCGGTCCACAGCCCCTTGTCCCGGGTCTTCATCCGGACATGGACCAGGATGGCGTAGATCAGGAAGGTATTGAGGGCGAAGACTTCCTTCGGGTCCCAGCCCCAGGGGCGACCCCAGGAGTGGTCCGCCCAGATGGCGCCCATCACGAGGCCCGCCCACAGCAGGATGAAGGAGATCTCCACGAGGATCATGGTCGTACCGTCGAGCACGGCCCCGAAGCTCGTCCTGTCATCAAGGAGCGCCGCCTCCTGGCCCCTCCGACGGATGATGAGGGAACCGATGCCGCCTGAACCGACGTGTTCGACGACTCCCCTCGCACCGTTCATCCAACGCCAGCAACGAAGGAGCAGGTAGAGCCCGGCCGACACGGATGCCAGGAAGATCAGGACATAGGAGAAGATGATGACGTTCGTGTGGATGTACAGCCACACGTCGTGCAGCACCGGCATGCGATTCGAGATATGCGGCGAGAGATGCAGCGGGTTGAAACTCGCCGCCATCAGGGCGAACATCGATGCAGTCGCCGCACCAAGCGCAAAGAGCGTTCGCATCCTCGTTCTTCGCAGCACGATCTCCATGAGAATCGCGAAACAGCCGCCAAACCAGGTCGAGGTCGTCACGGCTTCGAACATGTTCGTGTTCGGCCATCTTCCCGCCACGTACCACCTGAGCAGCAGCGCCAGGGTCTGCAGGAGGAAGGCGAATCCAAATACGCCAAGCCCGAGCCAGCGAGCACCCTTCCACCTGTAGACGATGCCCATCAGGAGCAGGATCACCGACAGGAGGTAGATCATCCATACCCAGGTGAAGCTCTTGAGCTTGAAGTACATGCTCTCGAGTTTCAGTCGTTCTTCCGACGGGTAGTCGATGAAGACCGACCGGCCCATGTTGGGAATCCAGTTGCCCAGATTCTCGACGGCCCCGTTGATGGCCTGAACATTGCCACTGGACCAGGCGGAGATGAGATCCCGCCATTGGGTGATGTAGGGATCCATGCCGGCTGCGCCTGGATCCGTACGCCTGAACGCCGCCTCGTACGTATCCATCGTCTGCCACGGATCGTCGAATGACGCGGTCATCGGGGGAATGATGAACAACTGCCGACGAATGACTCCCGGCTCAAGCAGGCTGAGGGCCGTGGTGATCGCATCGACCGGTCTTGCGAATCGGAGCACGTCCGTCCGCATCGCATCAAGCTGGCGACTGACCCCTGGTTCACGAAGGAGCGAGGGTCGTGCCAGGCCCGTTTCCATGAATGCCTTCGCCTCGTCGGGCGAGATCGAGCCGCTTTCCATCGCGGCATTGATGATCGCCTGGCGCACAAGCTTCTTCTTGACGTAGATGACGGGCACATCCTCGTAGGCGCCCGGTCGGAAGGCGATGTCCAGGCACGTGTAGACCTCCGATTGCCCGTTGACGAGTCTCGGTCCGGTCACGTGCTGCATGAGAGACCTGGCGAAGGACTGGAACGACTTGAGCCTCCCGTCCTGCCAGACAGCCACCTTGTCCAGCGGCGAAAGATCGACCTCCTGTTGGGTCGTGTCGACCACGACAGGGGGTGGGGAAGCCTGCACGGACGTGTGCAGGAAGATGCAGAGGATCATGGAAAGCAGCAGGCGCATCATCCTTCACCACCTTCGGCCTTCATCTTGTATCCATGTTGAGCTGTCGCCTTGGCATGATCCTGCCGTCGTCGAATCAGGACCGGCTTGACATAGAAGGCGTAGAGCATGCCGAGCACCATGAGGGTGCCACCGGCCAACTGGGTCCAGACGCCATGACGATTGCCCACTCCCAGCACCGTGTAATTCAGGCCCAGGGAGCCTACATCGCCCTGGAAACGGGCGGGATCGGGTGGATCCCACTGGGACTGGAAGAACCAGTATCCATCTTCCTCCTGTGGGTTGTTGACGCTGACCGCCCGGGTCTTCATCGAGTCCCCGGTGCCGAAGCCGATCTGGCTGATCCAGTTGAGCACGCTGGAGGTGCTCCCCGTGAAACCACCGACATGGGAATCGATGGTGAAGCCTTCGAGCTGGATCGGTGTCGGAAGCGGATGACTCGCTCGCGAAAGAAGCAGCTGGATGGTCCTGTCGCCGGATACTTCTACGAGCGTCGGCTGGTAGATGAAACGCCGAAGCGTGTCCGTGGAAGATTCAAAGGGCCAGTGGTGGTAGGCGAGCCACGCCTCCGGTCCCTCACCCCCCTTGACCGGAATCTGTACCCGAATCATGGACAACTGGTTGCTCAGGCCCGGATCTCGTTGACGACGCGGAACGATCGCGGGCTTCGTGGTCGTGGTTGATCGGACGGAGTGAACCGTGGGCGTGACGAGAATTCCCGGAACAAGTTCGAGGTCCTCCCCTACCGCGACCTCCTGCATCACCGGAGGTTCGCCCGGCGACAGGGTCGTCAACAGTCGAAGTCGCTCTTCACCCGGACCGGATACGAAGAGCACCGGCGCAGCAGGACGAACCGGGGGCAGGTACTCCATCATGATGCGCTCATCAAGCGTCCGGCGCTGCTGGACATGATCCGAGTGAGCACTTCCCTCGGTGGAGAGTTCCAGATCGCCATTGAGCGTCGGGTCGTCGAAGACCCACCGCAACCAGCGTTCGCCGTCTCGTTCAAGTTCGACTCGTGCCATCGAAAGTACCCGGCCCTCGATCGACAGGTTGTCATCCTGTCGGAGGACCCGGTAGGAGTATGGAGTTCCCTCGACTGGAGTCATCGACTCATCCGGTTGATCCAGGTTGCTGGGCTCGATCTCGACCACCTCGTTGACAGCGGATTCAGGGACCTCGATGCGAAGACGGGGTGGCGTGATCTCGAGCATGGCGTCCACGGCGGCTTCATCCTCGACATGGATGAAGCGCATCAGGCTCGGATCGGCATTCGAAAGGGATTGATCGAATGCATACATGTCGTACTTCTGGGTTCGACCGCTGTCGGTGGAGAACTGGACCCGGAGCAACGGGTAGACCTCGTCTCCCCCCGGCTCGGTTCTCATGCTGAGCTGAGCCGCCCTGAGATAGTCACTTACCCGAAGGGTCGTATCCGGTATCGGATCACCGGAAGAAGCCGGTGGGACCGGCGCATCCAGCGTTCCCAGTGCCGGGTGATCCACGCCCGCGGGCCAGACATCACCTGGCGACATGATCGTGTCATTGAACCTGGGCAGTCCCGTCACGGGACGCTCGACCCAGGCGGTCCTGGGATGAATGCTTCCATCCTGTGATACATCGACTTCACGCAACCAGATCGCGGTTGTTCCCATCAGGTAGAAGCGGTCGCGGACATCGGGCCCGATGGTGATGGTCAGGTCCGGCTCGATCGTGCGGGTCCCGTGAACCTTGATGGCACGTGCAAATGGTTGCGTCGGGTCGCCGCTGGACACGAGATCTTCCGTGTACTCGGGGTACCCGAGGATCACCTGTCGCATGAAGCGTTGCCCGGGCTCCGGCCCCTGTACGCCGACCGTCACGGCGTACGCCCGCTTTCCCTTGTCATCCCCGGAAAGCAGTTCCCAATCCGGGTCGATCGATGCGATCCGGAACGACCAGGAATCCGCGCCCTCTCCGACCATGACGGCGTGCCCGGGCATGGCCAGCATTGACACGGGATCCTCTCCCGGAAGGGTGATCGTCAGGCGGGCACGCGCGATGGGGACATCACCCTCGACCTTCAGGCTGAAGTAGATCACCGAGCCGATCACCAGGATGATGATCCCGGAGTGGATTCCCCAGACACCGAGGTTGACCGTGTTCAACGGGATTCGACGCAGCGTCGTCGTAACCAGCACGAGGCTGAACAGAGCCAGGAGTGCGTAGAACGGCCACCAGTGAAACCACTCGAACTCGGTCATCTCCAGGAGCGGTGATTCACGCAGCTGGTACCAGGTGGTCGGTTCCCACAGAGCCCAGTGCACCGGAAGGCCCGAGGAGCCGACCCCGCAGTAGATGAAGAGAAGGATCATCAGGACGATCCCCACCCGCACACTGGAGCACAGGTCCAGAAGGAGGGTAATCGGGTTCCTTGATGTTCCGGGTCGAGTCATCGGACTGGCAAGTCTAGGCATTCACGCGGGAGAGTCGAGCCGCAGACCGGGCGGGTGTCAGGAGGAGTGGTCGTAGACCCCGTGCCCCGTCTTGTTGCCAAGCCTGCCCTCTTCGACGAGTTCGACCAGGCGGGGGCTCGGGAGATACTTGTCGTCGCCGAGGCCTGCATGCATGACGAGCATGATGTCACGACAGACATCCAGCCCGATGTGGTCCGCAAGACGGAGGGGGCCCATCGGGAAGTTGCACCCGAGGGTCATGATCGAGTCGATGGCCTCGGGCTCGGCCACCCCATCGCTCCAGGCGTGGAATGCCTCGTTGATCATGGGCATGAGAACGCGATTGCTCACGAACCCGGCGAAATCGTTGGCTGGAATCGGGGTCTTGCCCATGGCCTCCGAGAGTTCGATGGTCCGGGCCGTGGTCTGCTCGCTGGTGGCCTTGCCCTTGATGACCTCGACGAGTTTCATGATCGGAACCGGGTTGAAGAAGTGCATCCCGATCACTCGATCCTCGGCTCCTGCAACCGCCGAAGCAAGTTCGGTTATCGAGATGGAGGACGTGTTCGTCGCAAGAACGACTTCATCACCGAAGGTCGAGTGCATCTCCTGGAAGAGCGACTTCTTCACGTCGATGTTCTCGGTGGCGGCCTCGACGACCCAGTCGGCATCGGATGCATCGGCCATGCTCGTGACGGCGACGATTCGCTCCTTCGCCGCATCCGCTTCATCCTGCGTCATGCGTTCCTTCTGCACGTTTCGATCGAGTGTCCTGGCATGATAGGCCGCTGCGCGTTCCAACTGCTCGCTTGAAACGTCGATGAGGGCGACATCGAAACCTGATGAAGCAGCGACGAGGGCGATTCCGCTGCCCATGGTTCCTGCACCGACAACCGCGACTTTTCGTACTTCGCTCAAGGGTATACCTCTTCCAGCCCCGGGGGCTCGACAGGATCAGCCATCATTCCAGTTGGTCAGCTCGGGTCCCGTGTACTCGGCCAACGGCCTGATGATCCGATTGTTCCGGTGTTGTTCCATGATGTGGGCGCACCACCCTGTGATGCGACTGGCTACGAAGATCGGCGTGTACTGCGGAACCGGGATGCCCATGGCGTAGTACGTCATGCCGCAGGGGTAGTCCACGTTTGGGTGGATATTCTTCTCCTTGAGCATGATCTCCTGGACCTCATCGCCGAGGTCGAACCACTTCTTCGAGTCGGGGTTCTCCTGTTGGGCGTACTTCAGGCCCCAGTCGCGGAGGATCCCGGCGCGATGGTCGCCGTTCTTGTAGACGCGGTGGCCGAATCCCATCAACTTCTTCTTCGATTCGAACGCATCCTGCATCCAGGCTGCGGGCGTCTGTCCCTTCTCCACGGCTTCCATGATCTCGGCGAGCATGTCCATGGCCGCTTCGTTCGCTCCACCGTGCAGAGGTCCCTTCAAGGCGCCGATTGCGCCACAGACGGCGGAATGCATGTCCGACATCGTTGAGGCGATGACCCGGGCCGTGAAGGTGCTTGCGTTGAAATCGTGCTCCGCATACAGAATCAGGGATACATCCATCACCCTTGTCGCGATGTCACCGGGCTTGTTCCCCGTGATCGACCAGAGCAGGTTTGCCGCATGTGACAGGGAGGAGTCCGGGTCGACGGGGGCTCGGCCCTCGATGGCCGCCTGGCCGCAACCGATCACCGTGGGGATCTTCGCGGCAAGCCTGACCGACTTCCGGAGTTCGGCCTCGGGCGAGTTGTCCTCGCACTCGGGGTCGAGATGGGAAAGCAGGGAGACTCCTGTTCGGAGAATGCTCATCGGATGGGTATTCGGCGACTCGGAGACGATCCTCGCAATGGCATCCTTCGCCGTACCGGGAATGTCCCGCTCGGCACACATGGTTGCTGAAAATTGTTCCAGTTCCTCCGCCGAAGGCTTGTGGCCGACCAGCAGCAGGTGCGCCACCTCCTCGAACGTGGCGTTGGCCGCCAGGTCGGCGATTTCATAGCCTCGATAGATCAGGTGTGACTGCCCGACCGAGCAGATGGTTGTTTCACCGATCGTCTGGCCAGCGAGGCCTCGTGTATCGCGCTGTTTCGTCGTCGTCGCCATGTCTGAAACGGCTCCTTCCAGGGGATCATCGATCCCGGTGCGTCATCACCCTGCGGGGGGTCGAAGATTGTAGTCGATCAGGACAACGGTGGTCCGCGGCCGAAACAGCGATCCCCGGATGCAGTGCAGGAAGAGGGCTAGAGATACTCTCCAACCTCGTCGATGACCGGGCCCAGGTATTTTTCATAGTTTCGCCAGCGGCCGTCGGATGTTGAATACATCTTCTTATTCACCTGGTCCGAACTGATTGTTCGTGCCACGTTGGTCGACTTGTGGAAATCAAGACACCCTGGTTCCCACTCGACATCAAGGAAGTCGATGATTCTCCGTGTTTCCTCGTCCTGGTTCTGGACAAGGGACTCGTAATGAAGCTCCATGATCGGGATGTCGAGGTGTTCAATCCAATGCTCCTGGAGTTTACGGCGGGCCACCCAGATCTTTCCGAACGTGGACAGGTCGGTCGTGTACCTGTGCCCGACGAGGAGGATTGGTGTCGTATGACAGGAAACCGCGTTGTCCAGTGGATGCCTGTAGAGCATGATGGCCCGGGAGTTTGGCATCACCCTTGAGAGAAACCCAAGTTGGATCTGGAGCATCAGGGACTTGTTCGATGCGATCGTCGAGTCTCCGGCGAAATATGCGACCGCCTTCATGTAGATGTCGCCGAGTTTGTTGGCATCCCGGGCACGCATGTCGATCATCGACTTCGGCCACGGGAGAAGTGAGTTGGTGATCCTGGGCAGATCAAGTGTCATCTTTGATGGTGTGGCCATCTCACCACCATTCGACACCGACGGGTGCATGCTCAGGATCTGCTCGAGCAGGGTCGTTCCACTCCTTGGCATGCCCACGATGAACAATGGTGCCCACGGGTACTCCTTGTCCGCCTGCGCGATGCCCTCGATCACGGGACGTGTCATGAAAGAACGCATCTCATCGAGATCCTGAAGCATCTTCCTTCCATCCCACCCCTGGAAGTCCCTGTGAGCATGCTCCGCCGCCTCCCAGGCCAGGTCATACTCGCCCATCCTGTCATAGGCCTTGCAGATCATGAACCAGGCCTCCGCGGATGGCGAAAGGGCCTTCTCGTACTCGAATGAGTCCCTCATTTCGATGTACTGCTTGAATCGCTGCACCGCCTCCTCGTACTTCTTCTCCTGGATGAGAACACGGGCCATGACGTATTCGACCATCGCCTTTTCTTCATCACCATCGGTCACGACTTCATCGATCGTGGCCTTGGCCAGTTCTATTTCGTTGAGTCGTTCATAGGTATCTGCGAGAGAAATGGCGGACACGTTCTTCCTGGCAGCGGGGACCAGCTTGATCAACCGCTTCCCTGCCTCGATTGCGCCCTCCTTGTCACCGGTGCCAAGCAGTACTCTTGGCATTCTCGATAAAACACGCTGTTGATCGGGCTGTTTCTCGAGAGCCTTGCTGTAGAGACGGTTCGCCTCGTTGAAATCGTTCAGCCCGAGGCATGTATCGCCAAGGAGGATCGGCAGGTTCTCGTTGCCTGGATCCTCCTCGATTGCTTCAAGAAGGCGACCGTACGCAAGGTGGTACAGATCCTTCTTGTTTAGATCAGCAATGATCTGTTCTATACTGGATTTTGGAGGATCCACGGGCATGAGGCCTATATCCTAACGGGATTGAACCTGTCCCTGTATCTGCACGGAGGAGGCTTGTTCCAAGTTGTCAAGCAACCCTGTAATCAACCCGGATGAGATTGGAATCGAGACAAACGACTCCGACTGGCCTGATGTCAGGATGGAGTTCACGGTTCCCGCTCATTGCGTCAAGCTGATCGTCGACCGACTTGAAAGCGAAGGCCAGAAGATCGAGGGTCCGAAACTCTACGATCTCCTCGCCCATATCTGTTTCGAGGAAGCAGTCAGCCGACTTGATCTCGAGCCCATCTGGGGTCCTTCGATCATTCCGATGCAGAAGCCGATGGTTCTCAGGGAAGGTGAGGATTTCTGCTTCACGGGCTGCCTGGATGCCCGGCTGGACATAGAGTGGCCGGACTTCGGTGAACTGAAGATCGAGCGCCCGATCTTCGAGATCGATGATGCCCTGATCGACGCCGAATTGGAGGAGCAGGGCCTGGATATCGGCGAGTCTTCGCCGTCCAATGAACGACTTGTCCGCGGAGACGAGGCCACGGGCAGTCTCTGGATCGGGAATGCCGAGTCCGATGAGTGCTTCATCAACAGCACGGGGGTCACGATTCGAGTCCCCGCAGGAAATCGGCCGACACTCGTCGAAGGAATTCCAGTGCCGGAGTTGACCGGGAAGCTTCTTGGAGCAGGACCTGGGGATCATCTTGAAGTGGTGACGAATGCACCCACACTGGAGGGCATGCCCGAGATCGCCGGGACGAAGCTGACCTGCCGATTCACGATCGACTCATGCCGACGGATCAAACCGGCAACGATCGATGAGATCGTCTCCTACTACGAGTGTCCGAATATCCAGGGGCTCCGGCTCCAGGTCTACCACTCGCTCGAGTTGAGATTTGAACGAGAACAGATGATTCAACTTACAGAGCATGTTCTTGGTCTTCTCATGGACATGCTTGAACTTCCGTACCCTGAACGTGTTCTGCTTGAAGAGGTCATGAGGCAGCAGAGGATGCAGTATGAAGCCATGAAGGATGATGGGGTGGTCGAGGAAGATATCCGCAGCCAGCTTGAATCCTCCGAGGGCGCGGTTCGTAAACGGACTGAGCAGAAAATTCGACGGAAGATTCTCGTAAGCATGTTGCAAAAACACTTCAAGGTGAATGTGGTCGAGCATCAGATCAACGAGTACATCCAGTTGCTTGCAAGCATGCGGGGAGAATCACCCGACCTGGTACGCAAGGAAATCGTCGACGGGAACCTGACGGAGCAGGTGGCGTTGAAATGCATTGAACGAGAAATCGTCCTGAGAATTCTTGAAGCCGCGCAGGTGATCGATACACCTGCAGACACACTTGGTTTCC
Organism: Phycisphaerae bacterium; assembly: GCA_002722935.1. Lineage (GTDB taxonomy): Bacteria > Planctomycetota > Phycisphaerae > Phycisphaerales > SM1A02 > SP202. The sequence continues at coordinate 27,526 of PBMX01000005.1, forward strand.
ACGGGAAACAAGCCGACGCATGAATGGTGGACGGACATTCATCTTCATACTGCTCCTGATCCCGGTGCTTGGGAGTGGATGTGAAAGACACATCGATCCTCCAGAGCCTCAATACGACCAGTTGGATCCACTCGTTGCCGAGTTGATAGAGACCTCCACTGCAACCGTGCGAGAGCATCCTGGTTCGCCCGAGGCGTGGGATGACCTGGGCATGGCCTACTTCGCCAACGGGTTGTCCGACCTTGCGATCCAGGCCTTTGATGCATCGATCGAACTGAATCCATTCCGTCCCCAGTCCCAGTACCTCAGGGGATTGTGCAAGATGGACACCTTCGACATGCCCGGTGCCCTTGTGGATCTTCAGTCAGCCGTGCTGCTTGCTCCCAATGAGCCTCACCCGCGGTGGAGAGCTGCATGGGTCGCCATGGAAAGTGGAAACCTCCCGGTGGCGATTGATTTGTCGGACGCAGCCCTGGAGATCGCTCCTGACGACAGCAACTCCATTCGTGTGAGATCACGCCTGTACCTCGCCTCGGCTGAACCGGAAGCGGGAATCCAACTGCTTCTCCCGCTGGTCGAGAAGAAGGGTGAAGACAAGCATGTTCTCTGGTTGTATGCACGCCTGCTCCGAGCGGCCGGCCGGGTGGAAGAGGCGAAAATCTATGCCGAGGCGGCGGGTACATCCACACCTGTCTACTCTGATCCCTGGGCCGAAGTGGCGTTGCAGAGGAAGACCGGTCGCACGAAGGAACTCCGGTTCGTGCTGCAACTCATCGCATCGGATCGGGTGGATGTCGCTGAAGATCGCCTGTCCAGACTCAGGCGGTATTTCCCGGATGACAGGGACGTCGTATTGATAGAGGGCATCATCCTTTCCCGCCGGGGTGGGCTGCTCGACGCTCTTGATGTCTTTGAACAACTGTCCGAACAATACCCGGACTGGGCGTCTCCGAGGCATCGAGCCGCTGTAGCACTGATCGGTGAAAACAAGGACCTCTCGGGACTCAGTTCCCAGACCCTTGAGCAGGCACAGGCCTTGCTCGAGGAAGTCGTTGAACTCGACCCGACCATGACGAAGGCGAGGGCGCAGTTGACCCAGATTCTCGTGAAACAGGGGGAATGGGATGGTGTCAGGGATCATCTCGAGATCTGCATTGAGCAGCAGCCGCTGTCCCCTGTGCACAGGAGCAATCTGGCTGCCGCCCTCTTGAAGCTCGGCAGGGGTGATGAGTGCCTTGGAGTACTGGATGACACACGAGATCTGTTCAGGAAAGAGTCGGTTCGATCGCTTGTAATTCGGATCGATGCACTGGTCTCGCTGGGAAGACTGGAAGAGGCCAAGGTCGTCTTCCGTCAACTTTCGGGCCAGGTGCCGAATCATCCCGCCATTCGCCGGCTTCAACCCGCATTTGGAGATCCATAGCCTTGAACAGGTACTTCATGACTTGTATCGCCTGCTCCATGCTCGGGATCCATGGGTGCAGTGACACATCCAGCCATGAAGATGGTGCAAGCCGGGCACCCCGGGAAACCTGGTTCGAGGAGCAGTTGGATGCCAGAGGGGTCGTATTCCACCTCGACACAGAGATGAGCGAGCATTACTGGATGCCGGAAATCATGGTTGGTGGTGGAGCTGCCATCGACTTCAATGATGATGGTTGGCAGGACATCTACCTTCTCCAGGCAAGTGGAGCCGGTGGCAACAGGTTGTATCAGAACATGGGGGATGGCATGTTCAAGGATGTGACCGAGGGAAGCGGTGCTGCGGACACCGGATACGGGTCGGGGGTCGCTACCGGAGATGTCGATGGTGATGGGGATATGGACATGTACATCACGAACCTCGGCCAGGATGTGCTCCTGGTGAACGAGGGTGGAGGGCGATTCAGGGATGTCACTCTCGAGCGAGGCCTTGGTGATGATGGATGGGGGTCAAGCGCCTCCTTCTTCGATGCTGACGGTGATGGTGATCTCGATCTCTATGTGTGTCGGTACTCGATCTGGTCGGCGGAGAAGGCTGTTCCCTGTCGGGGAGTCGATCCCGATGGAGGACGTGCCTTCGGCTACTGCAAACCAAACAGGTATCCAACATCGACGGATCTCTTCTACCTGAATGACGGAAACGGGACGTTCGAACCCGCAAGTGTTTCAAGCGGCATAGAAACCCGGGAAGGATATGGTCTTGGTGTCGCGGCGAGCGACTTCGATGGCGATGGAGATCTTGATGTCTTTGTTGCCAATGACACGACTCCGGACAGCCTGTGGATGAACTCGGGCAGCGGGGTCTTCACGGAATCGGGGTTCGAGTGGGCCTGCGACCGTGACAGCAGCGGCCTGGCGAAGGCCGGGATGGGTGTGGTCGTCGCCGATCTCGATGATGACGGGGCCCTCGATCTGCTTGTGTGCAACATCAAGGGAGAAACGGATTCACTGTATCTCAATACAGGGACGGGTTTCAGGGATGTGACCTCGCAAGCGGGACTCTCCGGTCCGAGTTTCGGGTACACGAGATTCGGTCTTGGTCTTGTTGATTTCAACAACGATGAACGTCTCGACTACTTCGCCGCCAATGGCGCGGTCAATGCCGATCCGGCCATCAGGGAGGGTGACGCATTCGCTCAGGACAACCTGCTGCTGAAAGGAAGATCGGATCGTCTCGGTTTCGACACCATCAAGGACTCGGGTGGAGTCGCGTCACTGGAGCCCAGAACAAGCCGTGGAGCGATCTTCGCGGACTTCGACAATGATGGTGGGGTCGATGTTCTCGTCATCAACAGGAATGAGAAGCCACGTCTCCTGATGAACACCGTCGTCGATCGAGGAAACTGGATTCTCGTCGATGTACGAAATGAAACCGGAGCCCCGTCCCTTGGAACCCGGGTGGAGGTCCACCTTGAGGATCGAGTACGGACGGGAATCACCAGGACGGATTCAAGCTACCTCACCGCCAACGACCACCGTCTTCATTTCGGCCTTGGAAATGTCGATCGGATTCCTTCCATCAGCATCACCTGGCCTGATGGGTCCGAATCGCGGCTTGAGGGTGTTGAAGTAAACACGATTCTGAGGGTGAATCACCCCGGCGGGGAATGATGCCTCAGCGATCCTGGATCATGCCCAGGACCTTTCTGTCTCCCGGATATCGCTCGAGAAACGATGTGGCCAACACGTCGAATTGATCCCACTCACCCAGGGCCTGGAGAATGCGAAGTCTCAGGACAGACTGGCCGCGGTTTCGCAGGTCCTGCCCGATGGAGCCCATGTAGATCATGGCATCGTTCGGCCTGTTGTTGTCCAAGTGAAACTGGGCCGCATTCGTCTGGTCGTCCGGAATAGTCGCCTGGCACTCCACCGCCTTCGATATGGCTTCCATTCCCTTTTCTTCCAGGCCTGCTTTCAGGCAGAGGCGACCATAGGTGCCTTTCGCGGTTTCGATCTTGAGTTCCTCCGGTTGCAGTGAATCAAGCAGTTCCACCACTCCATCGATACTTCGCTGTATTTCAACCAGTGCACGTGCGACCCTGGTGACGGGAAGGTCGGGGAATTCGCGAACCAGCGTGTTGGTGGCCTCGATGAGATCCTCATGCATCGAGAGACGTTCCAGTGAAAGGATGTTCCACCAATGATCGACCGGGAGTCTCCTGATCTGCAGCAGGGTGGCGGAACATCGTTGCAACTCCTCCCAGGCTTGTTTTCGGTACGCCTCCAGAGCGAGTTCCTGGAATCGACGGGACAGGAGAACGAGATTCTGTTCACGCTCTCCCGTCTTAGAATCCCCTTCCGGCATTTCAAGGACTCGTTTGACGATGTCATCCCAGTCCACCGGGTCTTCCTTCACGCCCGGCAAAGCGAAACCGGTTTCGGTCTCGAGCCGGGGCAACTTCATGAACCTCCAGCCCGGGGTGTGTGAGCCGGGTGGATGTGGAATGCCCATGAGAAGCCTGATCGCCGAGCCGATCGATCGCAGGTCGATCCCGGCCTTCACTTCTTCAACCAGGTACTCGCCTCCGGCAAGCGAGAGCGTCCAGGCTTGGCCTCCTCCTTCACAATCGGCCCTGTGTACGACCAGAACCATGCAGGAGGCGGGGGTTCGAGCCACCAGTTCCTCGACCTGCTGCTCGATGTAGGAGTTCAGTTCCGGCGCGTTCTTTATCTGCTCCGGCAATCGAAGGTTCACCGCAAGGAGGTCTGGCTGGTCCGCTTGATCAAGCCGAGCTCTGGCCTCATCAAGAACGAGTTGCAGTCGGGAAATGACACGGGTCGAAGCTTCCATGGTGGGAGAAGCATGGGAATCTCCCAACACGCGCTCCATGAGCGCCTTGTCGAGCGGGCGAGCCTCCATCATCTCTGAACACTCCATTGGTGATATGGATCGGTGAAGAGACCCGTCGCCATCCGTTCCCGTCCAGTCGAGCAGGGTGCAATTCAGCCCCGCTGCAGTCGCATCCTCCCAGAAGGAGGGAAAGAGGCGATCACCGTGGTGGAATGGCCGCCTCTGGAGTGTCCCTGGATCGATCATCACATTCGTGATGATCCCGTGCGAAGAGATGCCGACACCTGTGGAAATAGTCGTCATGACGGCTGGAAGTTGTTTGTAGTTCACACGAATGGGTACGTGGAGAACAGGACGTTTCGCCAACAAGCTCGTGTCAGTGGACAGAACCGGTCCCTGTGAGAAAAGGATCAGGACACGGGCTCCCCTGTGATCGGCATCAACTTCATTTGTCGATACTTGATCAACCATCTGGATCTCTATCAGCCTGCGTTGTACCGGGGGACTCCCATGGTTCACTCGGGACGTAGTCCAACAGGTCGTAGAGATCCTTCCTGGACTGCATTGAATCAAGGATTCCCTCGACCGATCCGCTGTCATGCAGGTGTCGCAAAGCCGGGACGATGGCCCCCATCGCGATCCGCTGGGTGGTGACGGGATGGATGACAAGCTGGTAGTGCATCTCCGCGAAACGACTGACCGGGATGATGGGTGTCTTCCCGAACTCCGTCATGTTCGCCATGAGCAGCCCGGGGCAGCCATCGGCGAATGTGGCGAACTCCTCCTCACTCTGGAGTCCCTCAGGGAAGATCATGTCCGCCCCGGCGTCCCTGTAGGCGTTGGCGCGTTCAATCGCCGAATCAATACCCTCGATGGACCTGGCATCGGTACGGGCGATGAGGAGGAAGTCGGGGTCGGGTTTGGCGGCAGAGGCGGCCCCAACCTTCGCCACCATGTCCGCGGTTGGAACGACCTCTTTGCCATCAAGGTGGCCACACCGCTTCGGGAACACCTGGTCTTCGATGTGCAGTCCTGCAGCGCCGGCCTCGTCGTATTCGACGACGGTCCGCGCCACCATGTCCAGGTCACCGAAGCCGGTGTCGGCATCCGCTATGACCGGCAACCGGCTGGCCTCGACGACCCGTCTGATCGTCCTGGTGAAATCGGAGAGTGACAACAGGCCGATGTCCGGTACCCCGGCCGTGTTCGCGGTGGCTCCACCAGACACGTAGACGGCCTTGAACCCGGCCTGGCGGACCGCTCGTGCCACCAGCGCAGTAAAGGCCCCGGGACAGGAAACCGTCCCTTCCTTCATGGCGTCTCTGAGTTCTCGTGCGGGATGCTGGGCCATCGAGATGACCTCATTCTACCCCGTGGCTTACCACGCGTCGTGGATGGCGGCGCCCGGGTAGTACCAGGCGAGGATCTCCTTCCAGGAATGACCCTCCTTCGCCATGGCCTGGGCTCCATACTGGCAGAGCCCGACCCCGTGACCGAATCCATGACCATCCAGTGCGACTCTCCCGCGGACGTTCGTTCCACCCGACCAGCCTGACCAGAGCAGCTTCGATGGATCCGATCCTGAACCACGGCCCTCGTAATTCGCCCCCAGGAAGAATGTTTCGCACGAGATGGTCGCCGTCCTGCCTTTGCGATCGTGGATACGGAGCCGGGTTGGGCGACCATGCCTGTTGGATTCCGCGGTTTCCACGCGATCAACCGTCGTGAGGCGTGAAAGATCATCATCCGAGATACGGCGGCCATAGGCGGCCAGGCGGCGACCCAGTCCTCGTGCGGATCGGTCGATCGTCCAGGTGAACAACGGTGAAGATCGGCAGGCATCCTCTCCATCGTGCCCTTGGAGTGGTGGGATGTCGTTGATCGGTGAGGGGCCGATTCCATCGACTGCCGTCGCAGCCAATCCACCACAACAACTGGAGAAGTACCCCGGAACAAGTCCACCATCCCACGAAAGGACCATGCCTGTGGTTGAAGCAACAGCTTCCGCCGCCGTGCGATGGTCGACGTCACCGTGATACGCCTGTGAAGCAGGCCCGTCCACGACGTCGTAATGTCGTCTCGAGTTCTGTTGGATCTCCATGCAGACGAATGAGCGTGCGGCGATGCATTGCGCCTCGAAACAGGCTGGGTTCCAGTCCGCATAGAGTTCGGCTGCAAGCACGCCTGGAAGATAGGATTCGACATTGATGTGTTCGATGAGATCCCAGGATGTTTCACCCCTGGATTCAACCGGAACACAACGTAGAACTCCCGTGTATCGCCTGTTCTTCTCTTCGGAATGAAGGATGATGGGTTGGCTCGAGGAGATCTCGATTGCTTCGTTCACCGGAGGCGACAACGCCTTTGTTCCTGTTGAGCCGTGGATGGTCCACCCATCGGAGGATCGGATCACCTCGACCGGCCCCGTGACATCGTGCGCAACCCGCCCCCATGAGACGGTCATCACCTGATTCTCGTTTCCAAGCCGTACAGATCGATCGCGGCCATCGACCCGTTCGAGTCGCACACGAACCTCCGGCTCGGAATCCGGGAGGGCAAGTCCATGGTGAACCACGGTCCCGGTGTCCTGCCGTGTTTCGGGGGTGGGTGGCGTGGAGTCACTGCATCCTGAAACCAGGATTGCAGCAAGAAGCCAGAAATGTCGGACTCTATGGGTCAGGTTCGCCAACTCAGTCGAGATTTCGGAGTGACAGGCCGAAGTGGGCCAGTTTTTCCTTCACCTCGTCGAGACTCGTGGCACCGAAGTTCTTGACGCCCATGAGTTCAGCCTCCGTCCGGGTGGCGAGATCTCCAACCGTCTGGACACCGAGCAGTTGGAGCGCCTTCCTGGATCGAACCGAGAAGTCCAGTTGTGACATGGGCTTGTTGAGAACAGCCTCGGAAGCCTGCCCCTTGAGTTCCTGGAGAATCTCGTCTCGAACACGCGTGTAGTGCGTCTCGAGGTTCTGCCCGAGGCGAAGTCCCTTCATGGTGAGCATCTTCTTGATCTCGACCAGTGAAGTCTCCCCGAAATTCTTGTAGCTCAACAGCTCGGATTCGGAGACCTTCAGGAGATCGCCGAGTGTTCGGATCTGCATCTTCTTGAGGCAGTTGCGAGCGCGGACGGACAGCTCGAAGTCGGTGACCGGTGTATCGAGAAGCGCGTTGTGCTTCGCCATGTCTCGAGCCTGTTCCTCGTCGTAGTACATGTCGCGGGAGGAAAGCACATCCTTCATGAACAGGCGGGCCCGTTCATGGTTCGGATTCGTGTCGAGAATCTGCTTGAGACACTTTTCCGCAGCGTTGAAATCGCCGTGGTCCTCGTGGATGACGGCAAGGTTCAACAGGGCGTTGAGGTGGGGTCGCTCCGTCGACCTGGTGATCTGGAGGTAGATGTTCATCGCCTGTTCTTCCTCACCGGCGAGATCCAGGAGGTAGGCGAGTTTGAAGAGGATGGTCGGGTGGTTCTGGGACTCGGCCTGGAGATACTCGACGGCGCCGTTCCGGTCGCCATCCTTGTCCATGGCGACCGCCTTCTCAAGGATGCGTTCAACCTCGCTCTCCGTCAGGGACGAAGATCCGTCACCGATGACCGTGTCAAGCCCGTTACTGCTCTGCTCAAACAACGTTGCTCCTCCTGTGTGATTCGAGCCATTCAGTGTACCCCGACCGTCCGTTCCCCACAATCCAGTGACATCATGGTCGCCTTCAGGAGTCCGGATCGCGGATTGCAGGACTCCACCTAGAATCATCGTGAAAGGTCTCAGGACATGATCCACCTCCCATGCGGTATTCCCGGCCACGTCGTTCCCCGACCTCTTCGAGCCCGGGGTGGCCTCGTCCACAACACGCGTCTGTTGCTCTTCCTGGCCTGCTCGATGGCGATTCTCTTCGTGGTCTCCGGGTGCGGCACGAACCAGGGAAGCAGGATGAAACCCGAGGCGGTCCGCGACTCCGTCACCATCCATGCACCGGGAGAGGACGCGATCACATGGGAAGAGTTCATCGATGCCGCGGGCCGCGCGGACGTCGTCGTGCTCGGGGAGATGCATGATGATCACGTAGGACACCTCGTTCAACGAGCCGTCGTCGAGGACCTGGTATCCCGTTCATCGAATGTCGTGGTGGCCATGGAAATGCTTGAACGGGATGAACAGATTCTCGTGGACGACTATCGCGACGGTCTCATCAGTGCCGAGGTGTTCGCAAGCAGGACCGGTTCCTCCGCGTGGGCGGGTGAAGGAAGCTGGGTCGACTGGTACCAGCCAATCATCGATGCCGCACACGCAGGAGGAGGAAGGGTGATCGCGGCGAACGCGCCGAGGCGATATGTGCGAGTCGCCAGACAGGATGGATGGGAACGCCTTGCGGAACTCCCCGATGAACGGAGGATGTTCGTCGAGTGGCCCGATCCACCTATCCGGGGTGACTACTACGAACGGTTTCGCGGCCTGATGAACGATCATGGTGAAGATGAGGAGATGGACGAGATCGCCGACTCGTTCTTCCGGTCCCAGCAGACCTGGGATGCCACGATGGCTGGATCCGTCGCCATGCACCACCCAAGGGGTGGAACAACCATTCTTCTCGTGGGGCAGTTCCACTCGAACAATGACGGGGGGACGGTGCAGATGCTGCGGCGCCTGATGCCCCGGGCATCGATCCTCGTCGTATGTCTCAGAGCTGATCAGGATGATCCGCCCGACGACCCTCCACCAGCCGACCTGGTCGTAGAAACCTGGACCGAGGCGCGTTGAAGCCGGTCGCGGATGGCGTCCCACTCGACGCCATCGGGTGGTCGTTGAAATAGGATCCTGTCCGGCCCGGTTTCATCGAGCGTGCGAAGGGATGAATAGAGAGCCTTGGCGCAGGTGTTGGGATCGGGATCGAGGATGATGACGTTCCCGGCGGGCGCCGTTCCTCCAAGCAGAATCGCTCCGACATGTTCATCAGTCGTCTCCAGCCGCTTCTCTATCGAGGCCCGGTCGAGTAGTTCCAGTGGCGCGTGGGTGGCGTAGTGTGATGCAGTGGTTCCCGGCGAAGCCCCCTGCACTTCGGTGGGGTGAAATGTCGCCACTTCCATGACCTCGGCCAGGTCATCACTGGTGAGAACCCCGGGTCGAAGAATCCGCGGGTCGGAACCCGAAAGATCAAGGACTGTCGATTCAATTCCGACGTCACAGGTTCCACCATCGAGAATGAGGAGGTCATCCGCCTCCTGCACATCCCTGTAGTCCATGAGGACATGATCGGCGCATGTGGGAGACACTGCCCCGGACCGGTTGGCGGATGGTGCTGAAACCGGGCCTCCGAACCGCTCAAGGAGAGATCGTGCAACCGGGTGCGATGGACATCGAACCGCAAGAGTCGAACGTCCTCCTGAGGCGATTGAAGGTACCGATTCATGACGACGGAGGATGAGCGTCAAGGGGCCGGGCCAGAAACGATCTGCGAGATCGGCACAAAGATCGTTCCAGCCGTGGACGATGCTGCTGGCTTCCGTGGCACCGGTGACATGGGCAATGAGCGGGTTGTCGCCCGGCCTTCCCTTGAGCCTGTAGATCTTCTCGATCGCCACCATGTCGACCGTGGATCCAGCCAGGCCGTACACGGTTTCAGTCGGCAGTACGACCAGGTCGCCACGCGCAAGTCGATCAGCAGCGGCCTGGAGAGCTTCGTCACCTGGCTGGACGATGCGGGGACCGGTCATCGGGTTGGCGGGGAGTCGGGTTCCAGGACGGATCCCCAGCTTGAATGTTCATCAAGCATCTCGATGCCGATCTGGTGCATGTCGAGAATGATCCCCATCGACTGGTACAGTTCGGCGACCGACGTGTTGTAACTCACGATGGCCTGGAACTCATTCGACCTGGCGGTCGCCAACTGCGCCTGTGTCGAGAAGAGCAGGTTCAGGAATGTCGGGGTCAGGCTTGCCAGGGTGTCCCGCTCCACCTCCAGGGCACGGAGGGATTCAGCCGTCGCAAGCCTGGCCGTCCGTGTGGAGGAGATGAGTTCGGCGTTGTCCATCACCTCTCGCAGGTTCGTCTTCACATCGAGAATGGTCGCCTGGATCGCCCGGCGATAATCGATCATCGAGGCGGATCGTTCCAGTCTGGCCTGCCTGTACCCCGCTTCGGCCGCCCGGTTGCCGAGTGGATACTGGAATGCGAGCCCCAGGACGTAGGAGATGAAATCTCCACCATAGGTTCGATCCATGCCCTGTCCGAATTCGTCGGACATGCCCGTCGTGGTCACCTGAGCCTGAAAATCCAGTTCAGGCAACCTCGCGTTGTCGGCGACCAGTTCATTTATCCGAGCGATGTCGATCTGGAAGATCGAATTGCGGACATCGGGACGCATCGAAATCGCCGTGAGCAGTGATTCCCTGAAATCGATCTCGATCGGTGTATTCACCATTTCATCGATCGGAGCGAGAACCGTTTCGCCTGCAAGTGGATACCTCGGATCGTTCATGAGCACCTTCAACTGGTCTGACGCCTCCTTGACCGCCTGTTGAAAGTTGATGACATCCGATGCCCGTTGTTCGACTGTCGCCACCGCCTGCGCCCAGTCGGCGAGGCTTGCATCGAAGTTTCGTCGGCGATCGATCATGTCCCGCAGTTCGACACTTGCTTCGACAAGCCACTCCTGGATGGCGAGGCTTCTCCAGGCGAAGGCGAGGTTCCAGTAGGCCGTCTCGGTCGCGGTCACGGTATCGATGAGTTCCTGACGAAGTGTTTCGATCGACTCCTGTTCCACCTTCCTGGCGATCGCGACCTGGGCAAGTGTGACCTTGTCGCCAAACCCCCTGAGAAGTGGTTGGGAGAAATCGAGACTCAGGGAAGGTTGCCAGTAGGGATTCGGGGAGAAGGTGAACCCGGACGAGGAATTGTCCTGATACTGGAAATCATGGCTGACGGACACCTCGCCATCGGTAGTCAAGGCCTTGCTCAGGCTGACCTGAGCATCGTTGTTCCTGATGCTTGTCGCGGTCGGGTTCAGGTCGACCGGCGAGGACCCCCCTGTGATGTTGTTGAGGGCCGCGATGCTGGATGTCTGGTTCGGGGTTCTGGTCTTGGTGAAGGTGTAACCTGCTCCAAGGACGACGTCGAAGACTGCTTCCGCCTGGATGACTTCCTCTCGCTGGATTGCCGGTTGAAGCCTTGCGGATTGAAGGTTCAGGTTGTTCAGAAGCGATGCGGAGACCGCATCCTGCAGGACCAGAGGTATCTGCCGCTGGGGATCTCCATGGAGATCCATTCCCAGGTCCAGGTCGATGTCCGACCCCTCTGGAACCGGTGTCAGCCCCTCGAGTTCCTCCAGTCGATGGGACAATGCCCGCTCGACCTCGCTCGAACGAGGCTCAGTACCGATTTCAGTCTGCCATGTGTTGACCGTCGACAGTTCCCTGTCGATGACGCCCTGGAGGTGGGTATCGAGGACCGGGCCCGCCGAGGGGCTGTCCAGGGGGGAACTGCAGCCTGGAATGACCAGCAGCAGCAGTGGTATTGACTTCAGTCCAGTCCTCATCAGACCTCCGGATCGACCTCGTGGAAAGGTGGGACACGGTACCACGTCATGAATGGGGTTGCATGGTTGCTTGCCTGTGGGGTCAACTGCCGATAGTCTTAATGAGGCCTCGCAGGATGCGATGGATGCGATCCAGGGGCCCATATACACGAAGCCTGTGGCACAAGGAGGTTCCCATGGTTCGTCGCTCGACAGTATTCATCTCATGTTCCCTCGTGGCTCTTGCAGCCTCCGCTGTTGCTGCGGAAACGGCCTGGTACACCGTCACCGGTGAGGATGTCCATGTCCGCTGTGGAGCAGACAGCAGTTACTACGCTTTCACCACGGTTGAAACGGGGAGCCGTGTGCTCGTCAAGGGTGAAAAGTTGAACTGGGCCCGGGTCGTGGCGACTGGATCGAATTTCGAAGATGCATGGGGATACGTCAAGTACCCCGCGTCTGAAACCGGTCGGTTCACGGTTTCGGCCGATGGTTCCACCGGAAACACGATGGGAGCCACTCCCGTTCTCGCACCGAACATGAATGCCGACGACCTTGCCCACTCCTGGCGCCAGTTGTGCATTCTTCCACGAGGTGAATCGCTCACGATCCTCGAAACCTCCACGGTTCAGGAAGATGGCCTGCATGCCGTGCCACACACCGTTCACAAGGTACTCCTGCCGGAACAGGCCGAAGGTTGGATCAACATGGCCGACCTCGAAGCCGTCATCAACGAGCCTGTGACCACTGAAAGGGAAGAACTGGACAGGACACCGGAAATGCTCGGGGAAACGCCGGTTGAAGAGACCCTTCTGATGGAAGCCGTTGATGAAGTGGTGATTGAATCCACGAACGACGATGTCGCCAGCAACAGTGGGCCTGAAGCAGGTGAGATGGTGTGGAACATGCCGAGTGCAACGGGTGATGATTTCATCGACTCGATCTTCGTTGAATGGATCAATCACGCCCAGGAGGAGGAGATCCTTGAGAACATCGAGGAGGAGATGATGGCCGAGGCCATGGAACTCGATGTGGTTGAAGTCGAATTGACCCGACTCCAGCAACTCGAGTTGACCTATGAAGGAATGGCGATCGCCGACCTTGATGAGGAGGAAATAGTCTGTCTTCACGAGGAGTACCTGGTCGCAGCCGAGGAGGAGGAGGACCCTGTCCGCGCCGAGTTCGCCCGGATGAGGGCGAGGCAGATCGAGATCTACGCCACCCTCGTCGAACAGAATGGAACAATCGGCGGTCTTGTGGAACAGATCGACAACTCGACCCGGATGGCTGGTGAACGTGAACTTGCAATCGCGAATACCGGGGATTACGAGGTGGTAGGTCGACTGGAGGCTTCAGCCGTCTTCGATGGGTCCGAGCGGCCCAAGCTCTACCGGATTCGTGACTCGAAGACGGGTCGTACCATCGCATACCTGCGACCGGAAGAGATGGCGATCGCTTCGACGATGCTGGGCCAGCATGTCGGAATCATGGGCCTGCTCTCCTATGACCCCGCCCTGGAGGTGAACATCGTCCAGGCGGCCCGGGTCGACCTCCTTGCTTCCAACACGGCGCACGTATCGGTAGACTGATTGGACAGCGGTTGATCGCTGGGGCATTAGCTCAATTGGGAGAGCGCCGCCTTTGCAAGGCGGAGGTTATCGGTTCGAGCCCGATATGCTCCATTGAAGGATTGATTTCCTGAATGGAGGGTGGAATGGACAAGGCGGCTCGAAGATCGTGGGTGATTCTCGGCATCATCTTCGCGGTGTTCATGGTCGGCCTGTTCATGGTGTCCTTCTGGGGTGGGCCATACCAGTCGGACAGTTCCTGGCGGCATGAAGAGCCTCCAGCCTTTCCCGGGTAGTTCCAGGTTTTCAACCGGATCCATCGCGAAGGTATACGTCGTACCGGACCTGTTTCCCGGAAATACTGTGTGTCGGCTCCATCCCGAGGAACTCGGCGCCGTCCGCTCTCTTGACCACGACTCGTTTCGCAACATTGATGGCCATGGTGAGAAGTTCCTCTGCATCGGAATCATGCCCGACGATTCGACGCAGGATCTGCGCCGGTTTTCTCGGGAGCGCTTTGGGTGGTTTCTTCGGATTGAACATCGGATCCATGTAGATGACGGTTGGTGGTGGATCCAGGCCCGGAATGGTCTCAAGTGCATCAGCCTGTACGACCCGGAGGCGACCACCCAGTGCTTTGTTCATCCTGGGATCGATGATGGCTCGTTCCAGAGCCTCCTGGAGCAGTACCTGGACCAGGGGAGACCGTTCAATGGCAAGAACGTCATATCCCATGCAGGCGAGCAGGGCTGCATCATGTCCGAACCCGGCGGTCGCATCCACGACCAACCCGTTCGCGGAACCCATCGATCGGGCCAGGGGTTGTGATTTCGACAGGTTGCCTCCCCCCACCCGTGTATCGATGGTGGTGAAATCGACCCTGTTGCCTCTTCGAACACAGTCGTGATCCCAGAGTTCGATGGCGTCTTCCAGAAGAACAAGGCGAAATGAATCTCGGGGCGGTCTTCCCGGCCTGAGCACCTCGACACCGAGCATTCGCGCCAGAGTCCGTGCCTCATCGCTCCGCGATGCAACCCGTGTTTCGACTCCCTGCAATCCAGGCACCCCTGCTTCGACCATGGATGTACTCTACACCGGTCATGCGACCGACAACACTGATCCTGATCCTGCTCATGGTTCTTCCATCCTGCGCGAGCGGAAGACAAAATCCACCAAGGCCCGCGGTGATCAATCACGTCGTCTTCTTCAAGTTGATCGAGGTGGAGGATGTCGAACTTCTCCAGGTGGAATGTGACAGGGATATCGCCTCGATCCCCGGGGTCGTCTCCTACTGGTGTGGTCGTCATGGAGATTTCGGTCGGTCAACCGTTGATGGTGAGTACGACCTCGGTCTCTATGTCGGGTTCAACTCCGCTTCCGACTACGCTGCATACGTCGATCACCCGAATCACGTTGCGCTTGTGAAGAAGTGGAAGCCGAGGTTCGAGTGGATCCGGGTGCACGATATCGTGGATGAATCTCCCTGAAACATGGGTGTCGGCTACACTGTGCGGCCATGTCAAGACGACCGACAAAGAAGAAAAAAGGCAAAAAGGGCAGGGGTTGGATGACCGCAAAGAAGGCGGATGTCCTCGATCTCTACGAGCGATCGGTGCAGGAACCCGAAAGTGAGATCGATGTCATTGACCAGATTTGGCAGGAGCAGCGTGGGCGGTTGGCGAGTTCGATGCGTGAGGATTTCTGTGGAACAGCCGCCATCGCCGTGGAGTGGGTCAAGAGACGTGAAGACAACACATCCACAGGTGTCGATCTCGACAAGGCCACCCTTGATTGGATCAGGTCGCGGTTGCCGGATCGTCTTGATGAACGACAAAACTCCCGCCTGGAGCTCATAGAGGGTGATGTCCTCGCCTGCTCCACTGATCCCGTCGACATGACGTTGGCGACCAACTTCAGTTATTTCATCTTCAAGACGAGGGAGGAGGTCCTGAACTATTTCAGGATCGTCCATGCCGGGCTCGTCGAGGACGGCCTGTTCATTCTCGATGCCTATGGGGGGAGTGATTCCTACCTGGAGATGACCGAGGACCGTGATCTTGATGGGTTCATCTACACCTGGGACCAGCACTTCTATGATCCCGTGACAAGTGATGTGGTCAACCACATCCACTTCAAGTTCCCGGATGGAACCAAGATCAAGAAGGCCTTCACCTACGAGTGGAGACTCTGGACCCTCCCTGAAATCAAGGAACTTCTCATCGAGGCCGGGTTCCAGAAGGCTGTGGTCTACTGGGAGGGAACCGAGGACGATACGGGTGAGGGTGATGGAAACTGGGCCGAGTCCGAGCGGGGTGAGGCCTGCGAGGGGTGGGTCGCCTACATCGTCGGGATACGGTGAGGATCCGACCATGACCCTGATCGATGGAATCGAAGTCGACACCGCATTGGTGGAGCAACTTGGTCTATCGCTCGAAGATGTCGTATCGATCTTCGATCGCCAACTCCAGGGTGAACACCCTCCCATCAACGAGCTTTGTGGGCGGATCGAGGAATACAGGGGGAAGATGCTTCGCCCGACCCTCGTTCTTCTTTCCGGTCTCGTCGTCGAAGGGGGTCGGTTGGGGAATGAGCACAGTGTTGCGGCAGCGGTCGTGGAGATGATCCACATGGCCACCCTTGTGCATGATGATGTGCTTGACGAAGCCGAGATGCGGAGACGGGGTCGGACGATCAACAGCCTTCATGGAAACGAAATGGCGGTCATGCTCGGTGACTACCTGATCTCGAACGCCTTCCACCTCTGCTCGACCCTTGAACAACCATGGGTCTCCCTGGAACTTGGATCCGTGACGAATACTCTTTGTGAGGGTGAGTTGATCCAGTTGTTCAACAGGAACAACACCTGCCTGGACCTGGCCACATACATGACCATCGTCGAGAAGAAGACGGCATCCCTGATCGGGGCGTCCTGTCGGCTTGGATCGAAACTGTCCGGTTCAAGTGAGGATGTCGCGGGATGCCTCGAGCGGTTCGGAAGAAAGAGTGGGGTTGCATTCCAGATCACGGATGATGTGCTCGACCTGACCGGGGAACAGGAGGTCGTGGGCAAATCCGTTGGCAGGGATCTTGAGAAGGGAAAACTGACCCTTCCCATGATCCTCGGGCTCGGTCATGCCGAGGATGTGGTCCAGGAGGCCACCAGGGTGAAGATCGATGCAAGGGACCTGGTCGGTCTCAGGGCCGTACTTGATGAATCCGGGAGCATCGAGCAGTCGATCGGAATCGCCTCAAAACTGGTATCGGAGGCGAAGGCTGAACTTGCCGGTCTCCCTGAATCACCGTCGAGGGAAATGCTCTGCATGCTTGCCGATGGAATTCTCGATCGTAAATTCTGAAATCGATCAGGCTGCCTTGCCCTGGTTGCACAGGGTGAGAAGGTGATCGATTCGTTCGATGCACCCGTTGACCCTGGCCACGGCGGTTTCCTGTGTCGCATCGAGAATCGGGATCGATGAGATGATCGTTTCACGCTCATCGGAGGACACACACCCCTCATCGATGATCCGTTCCACATGTGAAACATCGACCTGGTCCCAGGTGGTGAGCCACCTCTGGAGACGGATCACCTGATTGTCCACCAGTTCATCGAGAATGTGGAGAATCGCATCCGGTCGATTTCCCCCCGAGATGTATCCATGTTCTCTCGTCATGTTCCCGGTATCGGGGAATACCGGTGTTTTCTCTCGTTGAAATCGTGTTGTGTCGGAATTCGTTCCGGAAATCCATCGGGGTTTCTTCTTATCGGGCCGTACCACGCCCAACTTGTCGGCCGGTGCCGTGGGTCATAGCATGCTCTTCTTGTTTGTCCCGGTGGGGTGAAAGCCCGACCGCAGGAGATTCCCGATGTTGCCAAAGCGTCCACCCCGTGATCATCGGGTGGGGTTCATCTACTCGCCGCCCTGGAGAATCCAGGGGATCAGCGTAGGAGGTGAGCAGACCATCATTCAGGTACCCGAACTCGGTGTGAATTTCGACATCGGGTTGTGTCCGAGGATCGCACTTGCAGCGGATTTCACCGCCCTGAGTCATGGTCACATGGACCATGTCGCCGGACTCCCCTACTGGTTCAGCCAGCGAACTTTCATGAAAATGTCGCCGGGAACCTGTTTCTGTCATCCTGAAACAGCCAAACCCCTGCAGGACATGATGGGTGGCTGGGTTGATGTCGAGAATCAGGCCACCCCCCACCGGATCGTCCCGCTGGCCCCCGGTGAAAGCCATCAAATCAAACCCTCCATATCCCTTCTGGCCCTCCAGGCGAGGCACACGGTTCCAGCTCTGTCCTTCGTCGCCGTGGAAAAAAGAAGCAAGTTGAAACAGGAATTCGCGGGCCTGAGCCAGTCGGAGCTCAGGGGTATCAGGAATGGTGGGACCGAAATCACCTACACCGTCGACATACCGCTCGTGGCTTATTCGGGTGATACCGAAATGAACCCAAGTCTAGTTTCCACAGAGTTTTGTGAGTCGAAGGTGGTGATCACGGAGTGTACGTTTTTCGAGGATGATCACCGTGAGCGGGCGAAGGTCGGGAAGCACCTGCATATCCATCAACTGAAGGATCTGTTGTCATCATGGAAGGCGGAGACCGTCGTTCTCGCCCACATGTCAAGGCGGTCTTCCCTGGAAGTCATCAGGAAGATCCTGAAGGATACGCTTGGAGACGAGGCGTCCAGGGTGTGTCTGTTGATGGACCATTATGAGAATCGAAATCGATATGAAGAGCAGTCCCGGAAGCTGGAAACTTCGTAGAACTTTCCTTCATGGATTGAAAGTTCTGGTTGACGATGACAATCCCGAAACGTAGTTTGTGGGAGTTGCCTGTTACCAGTGACCCTTGAGGGTGATCCGGCGGGAGGGAAATACGGGCAACGGTGGTTCGGGGGAAGGGGAGGATGACCACCCAGGAGGGGATAGGTCATGTGCAGCGGCAGGATGCCGAAGATGGTGTCGATCCGACCAAACCGGAATGGTGGACTGACCGCACATGGCAACCTGCAACATGAACATGATGGAAAAGCTGCTCGCGTTCATTCGTGAGGATGATCCGAGTGCTTGTCGTCATTGGTTCGAGGATATTCAACCCGTCGATTGCGTTGATGGTGTGTTGACCCTCTTCATCGACGAACCTGTTCGTCTCAAGTACCTGGAACGTTGTTGCAGTGAACACTTCAACAAGGCGGCCCGTTCTTCGTTCAAGGGTGTGGAAACGGTTCGATTCGTCGATGAACACAAACCGGGAGCCCGCCTGGTCGAACATGAAACCACCTCGGGTGGGTTCACACATTCGGGCTTCGAGGAAGACATGCTCCTCAGTCCAAACCATACCTTCGACAATTTCGTCGTGGGTCCGGACAACAGGCTTGCACATGCGGCTTCCGTTGCCGTATCGAAGAAACCTGCGCTCGCCTACAACCCCCTCTTCATCCATGGTGGCGTCGGTCTCGGAAAGACACACCTCCTCCAGGCCATCTGCAGGACCTCCATCGAGAATCATCCATCACTTCGCATCTACTACACCTCATGCAATGGATTCATGACCCAGTTCCTGGACGCCGTCCAGGAGGGAAGCCTGTCCTCCTTCAGGCACAGGTTCCGGTCATATGACCTGCTGGTCATCGACGATATTCACGACCTCTCGAAGAGGGGCCCCTCCCAGGAGGAGTTCTTCCACACCTTCAACAGCCTTTATCAGGCTGGAAGGCAGATTGTCCTCAGTTCAGACGCCCCGCCAAACGACATACCCGACCTCGAGGAACGGCTCATCAGCCGCTTCAACTGTGGCCTGGTCGCCAATATCGAGCGACCCTGCTATGAAACCAGGGTTGCGATCATCAGGAGCAAGGCCCGAATCCGGAACCTGACCCTCCCTGATGACGTCGCAAGTTACATAGCCGCCAAGATCGATTCCAACATCCGTGAGATCGAGGGCGCCATCACGAAACTTGAGGGTTTGTCCCTGATCAACAATTCACCCCTGAATCTCGCGTTGGCGAAGAAGGCCATTGGCGAGGGTTCCAGGGTGGGTGGTGAAAACCAGTTGAACATCCAGGGGATCATCGAAGCGATTACGAGCTATTTCGATCTCAAGCTCGCAGACCTGTTGTCAAAACGAAGGAACAAGTCCATCGCGCTTCCAAGGCAGATCGGCATGTACCTTGCTCGAAAGCACAC
Organism: Phycisphaerae bacterium; assembly: GCA_002722935.1. Lineage (GTDB taxonomy): Bacteria > Planctomycetota > Phycisphaerae > Phycisphaerales > SM1A02 > SP202. Next base: position 47,068 of record PBMX01000005.1, read on the forward strand.
CAGATTCAGTCTCGAGGAGATTGGCGGATATTTCGGTGGTCGAGATCACACCACCGTGATGCACGCCGTCCGTACGATCGATCAACGACGCAGCAGCGACGCCCGTCTTGACAAGGATCTCATTCGTCTCGAAGAGGTCCTCATCGGGAACGAGATCGAAACAGCCAGCCACCTGGTCTGAAACAATCCCGGATCTTTCCGTTGACGACACGCGGGTATGCTGTCTGCTCCTGTCGTTTCACGCCTGGAGATCGTGGGAGCATCGACGAAATGGAGCTGGATTCATCCGGATGCCGGATCCCGTGAAATGAAACGGACAGCTCAAACGACAGGTTGTTCAACGACGTCTGCTGTAGAAACACCTTTAATTCAGCGGTCAATCAGGTGGCTCCGGTTTGATCCACAAACAGGGGTCCTTTAGACATGAGAAGAAGAGGAATTAATTCAATTCACCCTTTTCTTCCGTGGAGAACCCTGCGACTCGGACCCCTGAACGAGGGGTATACTTCAGTCCTTGTTCATGGAGGCCGGCATGGATACACAGGTCATGGAAACGGCGGATCGGATCCGGAAAGAGGTCCAATCGGTCGTCGTCGGTCAGGATGAGGTCATCGATGAACTCATTCTCTGCCTGTTCTGTGGTGGGCATTCGCTGCTGATCGGGGTTCCGGGACTCGCCAAGACCCTCCTGGTTTCGACGATCGCCAGGACCCTCAGCCTCGAATTCTCCAGGATCCAGTTCACCCCGGATCTCATGCCCTCGGACATGACGGGCACCGAGGTCATGGAGGAGGACAAGGCCACCGGAAACAGATCCATGAGGTTCGTACGGGGTCCGGTGTTCGCCAACCTCGTTCTCGCGGATGAAATCAACAGGACTCCACCCAAGACCCAGGCAGCCCTGCTTGAAGCCATGCAGGAACAACAGGTAACAGCCGGGGGAAACAAACATCTTCTTCCCAGGCCCTTCTTCGTGCTGGCGACACAGAATCCAATCGAGCAGGAAGGAACCTACCCCCTTCCGGAAGCCCAGCTGGATCGATTCATGTTCAACACCAGGATTTCATATCCAACCAGCCAGGAGGAGCATGAAATCGTCCTCAGGACGACATCGGCCACCGAGCCGGAGGTCAACCCCGTCATAGATGGTTCGAAAGTGCTCGAGATCCAGGATCTTGTTCGACAGGTTCCCATCGCTCCCCAGGTCGTGGACTACGCCCTCAGGATCGTTCGTGGTACCAGGGTGGGAGAAGAAGACTCTTCGGTGCCTGATTTCATGCAGCAGTACATCCGCTGGGGTGCGGGTCCAAGGGCGAGCCAGTACCTCGTTCTCGCTGCGAAGGGGAAGGCGATCCTCAGGGGCTCGTCGGTCGTCGACTTCTCCGACATTCGATCCGTGACGCACCCGGTACTCAGGCACAGGATCCTCCGGAACTTCAACGCCGAGGCCGACGGTGTCCAGGTGGATGAACTCATCAACCAGCTTCTTGATTGGGTTGATGAAGACGGAACGGATCCGGAAACGGCGCGGCGCCTGGACAGGGTCATGCACTAGTCACTGGTTCAGGGTCAGGTGAATCGTCGTGAAGAATCCCGCTCAATCTTCAGGAATCCAGAAGGCTGAATCCTACCTTGCCCCGGAAACGCTCCTGCAGCTCTCATCGTTCGAACTCCGGGCAAAGATGATCGTCGAAGGAATACGAAGTGGTCTTCATGCATCCCCTCACCAGGGGATGTCCGTTGAATTCAACCAACATCGCACATACACACCGGGGGATGACCTCCGGCATCTCGATTGGAAGGTCTATGGAAGATCCGATCGGTTGACTGTCAAGCAGTATGAACAGGAAACAACCCTTGATGTTCTGCTTCTCGTGGACTGCTCGGCATCCATGAAATTCGGAACTCTTGAACCGAAGAGTGGGTGGGGAGGAACGGACGGGAGCAGATCATCGAGCCGCTGGACCAAGTTCGATCATGCCACCGCGACGGCAGCAGCTCTGGCATGGATGGCTCTTCAGAATACGGATCGGGTCGGAGTACACCTGTTCGCAGAAGGACTCCAGCATTCCCTGAACCAGAGAAGTACCGAACAGCAATGGAGACAGGTGGTTTCCCTTCTTTCAAGACAGGCGATCGAGGGAGGTACGGATTTCAACACTTCGATCGACCAGATTCTGTCCCTCGTTTCAAACAGGTCTCTGTTCATCATTCTTTCCGACTTTCTCGAGAACCCCGGGGTTCTTCGTTCCGTGTTCGCGAAATTCCTTCACAAGCGACACGATCTCCTCTGCATCCAGGTCCTGGACAATGAGGAAATCGAGTTCAACAACCAGGATCCAACATCCTTTCTCGACCTGGAGAGTGAAACGGAGATCAAACTGGATCCGACTCTGATCAGGGATTCATACAGGGAGTCGCTTCGAAATCATGAGGCGGAATTGAGACGTGGTCTCGTGGATCATGGTTTCGATTTCATTCAGATGAACTCCCACGATCCAGTTGGTCCCGCCCTCGCCAGATCGGCATCTCGAAGAAGAGAGTGGTTGAAGAATCGGCATGCCGGGTGATCTGGCATTCATCCTGATATCACCATGGATGGCCGTTGCCGGGGCCGTCGGCGTGTCAATACCACTGTTGATCCATCTTCTCTTCCGTCGCAGAAGAAAACCCGTGAAATGGGCCGCGATGCTCTTCCTGGAGGAGGCCTGGTCATCGAGAAGAAAACGAATCCGGTTGGAGCAGATGATCCTTCTGTTCATCCGCTGTGCGATCCCTGTTCTTCTGGGGTTGGCCCTCGCCCAACCGGTCCTCGACGGTTCCAGGCTGTTGCCGGGATCAGGAAGATCGATCCACCTGATCATTGACGACGGTGTTGTTTCAAACACGACGAATTCCAGTGGTCAACGTGATTTCGACATTCACATCGAACGGGCTACCTCAATTCTTGAGTCCCTCAAACCGGGTGACCGGGCGGTCGTGACCCTCACCACCGATCCAAAGTCCACACAGGCCGGCGCCACCGATGTGGGAACAACCATGAACTGGTTGAAGACGATCTCTCCATCTGAACAGCCATCCAGAATTCCGGATGCTCTCATGAAGGTGCGTGATGAACTGGTCGAGTCCGAATCTCCGGGATCGAGCGAGGTGTATCTCCTGAGTTCATTCAGGGAGGGTGGATTCGATCCGGACATCGATCATGAAACGGAATTCCCCGAGGGTGTATCCCTCTCGTATTCAGGGCCATTCGAAGAACACACGGAAAACACGAGAATCAACAGGCTCGAACCACTTCGAAACATCCGAATAGAACGTTCTTCGGCAAACGATCCCTCGATCGATCGAACGATCATGATCGAACTGGAGAGGGATGGAAACATGCTTCCTGGAACATCCATGCGCCTGAACACGATCATCGGATCCTGGAACGACTCTCGAACCATTACATGGGAAAAAGGCGAATCCACGAAGACGGTCGGAATGGAACTTCCGAATGAGGTGGACGTATCCAACGGTATCAAGGCTCATGTCGAATCCGATGACTCGATGAGCATCGATGATTCCAGGTACCTGGCCCTGGAATCAAGTGAAGCAATCCATGTTCTCCTTCTGGATCGACCCGGAGAAGACAACAGGGTGTTCGAATCCAGGTCGAACCCGGGTGCTGGACGTTGGATTCAATACGCTCTGCAACCCGGTTCGAAATCCACCTACAGGATTCTGGAAATGGATCCATCGGTTTTTCAAATGGTCGACCTTCATGATGTGGATGTCGTCATTCTCACGAGGCCGGACCTGGTTGACCGGACATCGGGATCCTGGATTCGAACCCACCTCGATTCCGGTGGACTGGTCCTTGTGACACCCCCGGAATCCCTGTCGACACATGAATGGGTTGCATCAACCTCTTCACAACTGGGGCTTTCATGGAACGCTTCCATGGAACCGAGAATCCATGATCCATCCACATCACTTGCCATGCCGACCGACCCGGTGAACACCGGTTCACCACTGGAATTGATTTCCGCCGAGCTTCCAGCACTCCTGGAAACCACACAGGTTCATCAATCACTTGAAATGAAGAACATTGAATCCGCAAACGTGCTCCTTACCCTCGAGGATGGATCACCCGCGATCATTTCAGGTGGATCCCGCGGTGTGTTTCCCGGGAACGTGATTTTCATGACCTTTCCACCTTCGATGAACTGGACGGATATGCCGACCAGGCCGTTGATGGTCCCCTTGTTTCATGAACTGATTCGGGGAGGATTGTCCTCCGCACGGAAATCCTCCTCTGGATTTGTTGGAGAGTTCGTCGACGCTGGACATGGTGTGGTTTCGATATCCAATGATGGGGTTCGTATTCCCATCATCGAGGAAACGGGCACGACTTCCACTTCCATTCCAAACCGTGGCTTGTGGACGATGTTCGACAACCGGGGGGCGGCCGTAGGGCAGCTCGCGCTGAATACACGTCCGGGATCCACGGATACGACTCCCGGGGATCCGGAAACAGTATCCAACTGGCTTGGAGGTGAGTGGACCCGGTTGGAATCCGATTCAACACGGACCGCGAGCCATGGAAACCACCCCTCTCTCGTTTTTCCACTTCTGCTCATCCTCGCGATCCTCGTGATTCTCGAGACGGTGATGGGCAGGATGTTCACCAGGTCCATCCATTCTGGAGTCGGTTGAGATGAGACTGTTGTTCCCGGTTTCCACGATCGGCGGTTCAAGTGAGTTGGGGTTTGAATATCCCCTCCCCGCATGGGCGATCGTTCTGGCGCTCGTCGGGTGTTGCATGATGGGCTGGTGGACATATTCACGTCTGCATGCTTCGGATGGATGGAAAATGGTGTTGGGCTCCCTTCGATCCCTTCTTTTTGCATCGATCCTGCTTCTCCTTCTGGGTCCACTGATCACCACCTCCTTCATGCATCACACCAGCGACAGGGTGCTTGTTCTCGTTGACAGAAGCGAGTCGATGCTGGTCGAGGATGTGGATAACGAAGAAGGTTCATCAACCCGCGATGGACAGGCGGAAGACATTCTCGACATGTACCAGGAGATCTGGAACCGGATAGGAGTGAACAGATCCATCAACTGGTTCGGATTTCATGGTCACGTATTCTCTCTGGATCCAGGCGGACTTCCAACCCCGGAACTCGACGCACCGGGCGGTTCCAGGACCGACCTTGCAACCGCTCTTCAACATGTGTTGATGAGAACTGACCGAGAACCACTCAGTTCCATCATTCTCCTGTCAGATGGCAGGTCGACGACACCCCACCCACCGGATTTCCTTTCGACACTTCGAGAATCGGGAATCCCGGTCTTCTCCATACCACTTGGATCCGCATCGACACGTGGAGATGCATCCATCCGAACAATCAAGGCACCCGGTGTAGCGTATGACAACGACATGGTTCCCGTGAACGTCGAAGTGTCACTGCCGGGAGGAATCATGAATCCCGTTTCCGGGTCCATACTTCTTGTGGATGATGGAACCGGAACAGTGCTCGACCGGGTACCGATCCAGGAAACGACGGGTGATGGAGAAGTCGTCGATCACACACTTGTCGGAACCCCGACCATGACAGGCAGATCGACCTGGCGGGTCGTGCTTGAACTCGATGAACCGGATCTCATCACCAGGAACAATGAACAGGTGATGGAAATAGATCTCGTGGACCAGCCGCTGCGGGTGCTTTACATCGAGGGCCGTCCACGATGGGAATACAGGTACTTGAAGAACCTCCTTCTTCGAGAGGAGACGATCGAGAGTTCAACCATGCTTCTCTCGGCGGACCGGGATTTCGCACAGGAGGGTGATCGACGCATCTCAAGGCTGCCGTCGAACATGGATGAACTTGAATACTGGGACGTGTTGATCCTCGGGGATCTTCATTCATCCTCACTTACTTCACAGCAATCCCAAGCCATCATCGACCTCGTCACTTCAGGTCGACTGTCCGTCATGTGGATCGGCGGAGAACGATGGACACCTTCTTCATGGGGAGGATCCGGACTCGTGGATCTGCTTCCATTCACAGCACCGTTCCAACCACTGGAATCAAACAGGCTTTCACATGTCCGCGTGCTGGAACCCGCTTCTCGACTTGGATTGTTCCGGATCGAACACCACGGGGGGGATGTAGCTGACGAACTCTATGACCCGTCCGTATCCTGGACCGGATTCCAATGGATGCAACGGTTCGATCCAAGACAGATCAAACCGACGACCGAACTCTTCGCAGTTCTGCAGGAGTCCGAGGATGGTCCATCGTTTCCACTGGTCATGTCGATGCAGTTTGGTTCCGGGAGTGTCGCCTACATCACATCGGACGAGTTCTGGAGATGGAGGCATGGCCATGGAGAACGACTGTACGAGCAGTTCTGGATTCAACTGCTTCGGGTACTTGGCAGGAGTCGTGACATGGTTGATTCTTCCGGAGTCAGATTCACGGTTTCACCGGTGGATGCCAGGGTTGGACAACCAGTCCGATTCGATCTGGAGATATTCGATACAACCCTTCTGGAGGAAATGGGGGATGTCCTTACCCTCCTGATGAGTGGCGAAAATGGCACCCCCGGGGGGCAGGTTGAACTACGCAGGATCTCTCAGGAGGACAATGAATATCAGGGTTTCTGGATACCACTGGACCCGGGTACCGTGGAAGCCCACCTCGAGCTCGCAGGGCTTGACCAGGCAATTTTCGAGACATTCACAGTGGCAGATCCCGGGGATGAGATGAATGTCCCTGCGGCGGATCACGGGGCCTTGGAGACGTTGTCACGCGTTTCCGGGGGGAGGATCATCCAGCCTGGAGAAGTCAACAACCTTCCAGAGCTGGTTCCAGACCGCTCCATCACGACCGTTGAAACCAGGAATTTTCCTCTCTGGGACTCTCCATGGCTCTTTCTCGTTCCAATGACTCTCCTGGCCCTTGAGTGGTTGGGCCGCCGTTATCTTCGATTGGCCTGAGTCCAAGGAAAACCCGACAAACCCAATGGCCCCGGACGGTTCTGGGGTGGAGAATGAACTGATGCGGGAGTTTGCCCACACCCTCGACCATGCCCGGAAACTGGCACGACGCCTGGTTCTCACCAGGGCCGTCGGCCTGTTTCTCTCCATGGTGATACCCGCATTTCTACTTCTGGTCGCACTGGACTGGCTCTGGAGATTTCCAACCGGAATCAGACACCTGTTTCTGGTGGCCTGGTTGTTCCTGTTCTGTCTCCTGTTCCTGAAGATCCTGTTTCCCATCAGGAATTTCGACCCATCAAGAGTGTCGATCGCCCACAGGCTCGAGCGGTCTCATCCATCTCTCCGTGGCCGTTGCGTACCCATCGTCGGTCTTGGTGAAACAGATCACATGGCCCCCGAAGCCATGGAAGAGGTTGGACATCTCATCTCAGGAAGTCATGTACGAAGAGCGATGAAAATGGGACCCTCATCTGGTTGGCTTGTTCTCGGCCTCGGGTTCCTGATCTCGACCATCATGGTTTCGGTCATTCTTCCATCGACAATGTCGACAGGTTCGACACGCCTCTTTCTCCCATGGATCGATGCAAGGTGGCCTGCCCGGACCGCGGTTGAATCCCTGATGAACCTCTCATCCGAAAGTGTCCACGGCCGTGGGATCCCCATGCTTCTCCGTGCCAGGAACAAGACACCCGGAGCACCCTCGGGTGAAGTCTGGGTTTCATATCGTGTACTTGGTTCAGAGGATGACCAATGGCGAACCGAGCTGCTCACGGATCAGGGTGAAGGTATTCATGAACGCGTCGTGTCGACGACGGGGAGCAGGATTGAATTCAGTTTTCACACTGAGGATGCGGTTACCGATCAACAGTCCTGTGAACTGCTTCAACTCCCGGAAATCACATCAGCTCACCTCGACACCACCCCCCCATCACACCTGTCATCCAGGATTGCATCCAGAAGCATGGATATGAGGCATGATGGACGATTCGAGAATACGACCGACTCCTCCATTCTGGAGGGGTCCCGTGTGAAACTTGAACTCACGACAAACAGGCCCATCCCGTACCCGGAGCCGTCGAAGATCCAGGAATGGATGACGGATATTCTCGGGTGGTCGGGTGATCCACGACCCGACATCGTCTTCAACGAGATCGACCCGGGATCATTCGTCGTCCAATGGACAATGGGTGATCCGGTTCGCCTTGTCGTGCAACCACGCGATTCACATGGACTTCGGGCACGTTCCCCATGGGTCGTTTCACTCGATTCCCACCCCGACAGACTGCCGACCGTGGCGATCGTGAATCCACCCGGCGATCTTTCCGTACTTCCAACGGCAACCATCCCCCTTTCTTCGACCGGTTCGGATGACATCGGGCTTTCCACGCTCGGGTTCGAACTTCACCCGGACACCCCGGCTCTCCACCCGGGTTCAGCCAGTTCAACATGGCAACACTCCATCACCGTCGAAGGTACATCAGGCTCCCTTGAACATGAACTGGACCTGGGCGCGCTTGAACCGGGGATCGGAACCATCCTGTACCTGCATGCCACAGCAACCGATCTTCATCGGGATGAACACGGAACGGGCCGGATCCTTCACTCATCACCAAGGAGGATCCAGGTTGTCGACGACACAACCTTCATGTCGATGCTGCGTCAACGACTCACCCTGCTTGAACAGCGGATTCGCCAACTCGATGAACGACAGGCTGCCCTGCAACGACTGGTCAGGACGGGATCGTGGACCCGGGAAGACCGGCGTGAACAGGCTTCGATCTCCAGATCCATCAACGAGCAGGAATCGATCCTCGATGGAATCTGGACTGAACTGGAGATGAACCGGGCCTCCGATGAACGGATGGAATCACTGTTGACCATTTCAGGAGATTCGATCGACCGGGCAGCCTCATCTTCACACGCCGCAACGATCGCGATGGAATCGGACTCGGATCCGGCCACGGTCCTTCAGGAACAGGAGACCGTTAGGTTCGAACTTCAGGAACTGGTGGCCATTCTCAGTGAGGATGAGGAATCCTGGGTCGTCATTCAGCGACTTGAACACCTCATGGAGGCCCAGGCCGATCTCCAGGGAAGAACAGCGGCTGCCGGTGAAGACATCCTCGGCCTGTCGAGGAATGAACTTCCAGAGGACCAGGTCGATGCCATCGACGACCTGGCGGGTGAACACCTCTCCTTGATTGAAAATGCCGCGTCCCTGCTCGAAGCACTCCAACGGCAGGCGGGAACCCTTGCCGGCATGGGTGACGACGAGTCCGATTCAATGGAGCGGGCTCTGGACATCGTTGAAGATTCCAAACTCGCAGAGGAGATCCAGAACGCCACCAGAGCGATCACCGAGGCGAGAATCGAATCGGCGGTCCAGTCGCAGCAACAGGTACTCGACGCATTGAATGCCGCCCGCTCCGCAATGGAATCATCGACAGAAGGTGGTGTTCGTGAACTGGCCCGTCGATTCGAGGAGATGAAAAAGGCCGTAGAGAGACTGGTTTCCTTCCAACGCAATGAACTTCTCTCCCTCGATTCTCTCTTGGCCGGATCTCCGGTCGATGACCTCGACATTTCCATGATCCGCCTCCGGACCAACACCTTGTCGGTTGCCGACGACATGAGGCGTACCGGACCACAGGCAAGGCCAGCGGCCAGCGCCCTGGACATGGCGGCCGGTGCTCAAGGAAGCGCTGTTCTTTCTCTTCGTTCCGAACCATTTGATGGTGAGGGTGCGAGGGTCCACGAGGAACGTTCCCTCGACCACCTCGAGTCGGTGCTGTCATCCCTGGCCTCCATGGCGGAGGAGGCCAGGTCACAGGCCGAGGCTCGTGAGCGAAAGGATCTTTCATCCAGGTACAAGGCCCTCGCGGAGCGTGAAGTGGATCTCTACCGATCGACGATCGATCTTGAAGGGGTGGTGGTCGACCGAAGGGTGAGATTCGATCTGCGAAAACTCTCCAGGATCCAGGAGGAAATTCGTCTTGAACTGGCGGAGATTCTTTCCACAACACCACAACTGGAAGATGCGGTGATCTTCACACATGCGCACCAGCTCATCGACGAACTGGGCACGGGTGTACGGGACTCGTTGGCATCCGGAACGGTTGACACAACAACACTTCTCCAGGAGCAGTCGATCATCCGCCACCTCAAGGGATTGGCCGAATCCCTCAGACAGTCCACCGATGAACCCGGGTTCAGTTCATCCCGTTCCACCAGTGGCGCTTCATCCAGCCAGGGCGGCGGGGAACGACCACTTGTTCCTCCTGTCGCGGAATTGCAACTCCTTCGAAGCATGCAGGAGGGGATCCTCCTGAACACGGAGCAGGTCAACTCCACCCCCAACCTCGAAACAACAGGTCGAGCCGAGCTCCTGGAACACCTGGCATTCCAACAGGATGCACTCGCCGGACTTGGAATCGACATGCTCAGGAAACTTCAGGAAGCCGACCAGGGAACCATCGATGTTCAGCAACCGGATTCTCCCACCATGCCTCCCCCGGGGTGGCTTCCGTTTGAATCACCGATCCCATCCGAGCCCCTCGTGGAAGATGAGGAGTGGCCCGACCTGGATAACCTGCTCGATCTCCAACCGGAGGGCGAAGAAGAACGGTTCGAAGATATTCCCCCAACCGCTTCGGGTGATGAGGAGCAGACACCACTTCACTCCGCGATCGACTGCATGCGAAGAGCGGCGCAGCGACTGGATGCCGGCGAGGGAGGACTTGAAACCCAACGGGTGCAGAAGGAGGTGATTGCACACCTTGATGCCCTTTTGGAAATGGCCAGTCGCCAACGGGAATCCGCGCAGGGTCAAGGCTCAAGTGACTCATCCCAGGCATCTGATCCATCATCCAGTTCTGAAACTCAACAGGTTGGATCGGATGATTCTTCACCCGGAGCTGGCCAGAACCCAGGGGAAGCATTCCCTCCACCCGCCCGGGAAGAGATGCTTGGTGGAACCATCGAGGAGCTTGGAAGCGAGTGGGGAATGTTGCCCGAACGGGTTCGTGAAATGCTTCATCAGGGCCGCCGGGAACGGTATTCGGTGATCTACGAGCGGATGACTGCCGAGTACTACAGGAAGCTTGCCGAGGAGGCGGGCCGTGAATAGGTTGATTCCGATTCTCGTTTTGGTATTCCTTCACTGCGCGGTATCGGCACAGGAGAAGGAACCCACAGCGATCCCGGCCGAACCTCTCACTGTGAATACCACCGGCTCACAGGGTGCGGAGAACTCTCCTACGAAAGACGAGATAACAACCGAGTTGAATGATTCGATCACACGAGGCCTGGAATACCTTGCCGGTCAACAGGTCGAGGACGGCTCCTTTGGAAGGGGGCGGTTCGCCAATCATGTCGGAATCACATCACTTGCAACGATCGCCTTCATGTCGGACGGGAATGTTCCAGGCCGAGGAAAGTATGCCCGGCAAGTGGAGCGAGGCGTCGATTTCATCCTGGCTCACGCGACCGAGACCGGCCTGATAGCGGCCGACACTTCCCATGGACCGATGTATGGACATGGTTTCGCCACCCTGCTGCTTGGCGAGGTCTACGGCATGACCGAGAAGGACGACCAGATACGCCTGGCCCTGGAAAAGGCCGTTGAACTCATCGTGCGGACCCAGAACGACGAGGGTGGCTGGAGATACCAGCCCATTCCATCAGATGCCGATGTCTCGGTGACGATCTGCCAGGTGATGGCTCTGAGAAGCGCCAGGAACGCAGGCATCAAGGTGCCGGCCGAAACAATCGATCGTGCGATCGACTACGTCAAGGAATGCCAGAACGAGGATGGAGGTTGGAGATACATGCTCCGAACCGGTTCGTCTGCGTGGCCCAGGACAGCCGCGGGAGTCGCCAGTCTCTTCTACGCCGGAGTCCACAGGGATGAGTCCATCGAGAAGGGGTTGAACTACCTCGAGGAAGCGGCGACTCCGGGTCGTGGAAATGTTCGACAATCACACTACTACTACGGGCAGTACTACGCGGTTCAGGCCATGTACATGGCGGGTGGCGAACGCTGGATCCGCTGGTGGCCCGCGATTCGAGAGGAATTGATTAACAGGCAGTCAAGCAACGGTGGTTGGCTCGATCACCATGTCGGTGGTGCATATGCATCCTCCATGGCCCTGATCATTCTCCAGATGCCCAAGCGATATCTTCCGATCTTCCAACGATGATTCGATTCACACTGATCCTTGCAACCCTCCATGTCTCGGCCTCATTCGCCGCGGCCAGTTCACTGTTCATCCTCGTGAAGACGGATGGACAACCCGAACCAGTGCAGTTGATGTCGATGGATCGAAACCAGGTCGAGATCCTGGTGCCGGGAGAAGGTCATGAGGATTTAACCAGGGATGAATGTCTGGCACTCCTGCGACCCGAACCCCTCAGGCCACCGGGTTTCGTTTCATGGATCCAGCTTCACGATGGGCAGGTGTTCATCGGGAAGTTGGCGCCGTCATCATCAAGTACCACGATCCACTGGAATCATCCATGGATGGGGATGCTGGAAATACCACTTGAACAGGTCGACAAGATCAGGNTGGACGCACCACCCCCCACNGGCCCGGATGAAGGCCTTGACCGGGTNGTCCTGGCAAACGGCGATACNTTGCGGGGCTTCATCACCNGTGTGGGTGATGATGTGGAGATGGAACTGGAACGAACCACGGGAACCGAGACGACCAGGATTCCATGGAACCGGGTTTCATCACTCGATCTCTTTGGAGACACAGACGCACTTTCTTCGCCGGGTCCACGAGCCTGGTTCATGGACGGGACCATTGCATCCTTCGAGGAGTTGAATCTCGGCGAGGATTCACGGTTCACATTTTCACGACACCCATTGGTGATCGAGAGTGAAACACCCGAACCACCCCCACAGCCGGCGCGTGAGGTCCACTCGATCGTCATCGGTGGCTCGATGTTTCACCCTCTCAAGGTGGACCCACCCGGAAACCCCCGGGTTGATTCCCCGGTGACCAGGCCATTCGCGTCGACTCCCAGGCCGACCGATCCGACTGCGGTCATGGGCCTTTCGCCCATCGAGCTGAGTGGTCCCATCACCTGCTCCTGGATCATCCCGGAAGGAGCACGGCGGTTCAGGACAAGGATCCTGCTGCCCGCCTCGATGCAGGCATGGGGAAATCTGGGAATAGAGTTGTCCGTCGACGGTGAACTGCTTGAGCGGGTGCATCTCTCGGCATCACGTCCAATGGTTCCGGTCGACATTCCCGCCTCGGGAAAGCTCATGGTCATCAGGTTGACCCAGGAGGCCAATGGCCCGGTCCAGGATACGGTCCTTCTCGAGTATCCGATGTTCCTGGTATCACCCTGAAGCCCGGTATCACCCCGAAGAGAGTTCCGAAAGCTGTTCCAGGGTGCGCATCGCTGCACCATCCCCGATCGTGGTACGCGCCAGGTCGACCCCTTCCTGAATGGTCTCGCAGAGATCGCTGACGAGAAGTGCGGCTGCGGCATTGAGCAGTGTCATGTCCAGGGGTGGACCCTGCAGGGATCCGTCGACGACTCCCCTCACCAGTTCCACGGCATGGTCGAGATCCCGCGCGGTGACCGCTTCACGCGGAGCCGAAGCAAGTCCCGCCTGTTCCGGAGTGATCGAGAGCCTGTCCAGTGTTCCGTCCCGGACGTGAATGATGTTCGTTGGCGCGGACAGGGAACACTCATCGAGACCATCCTCCGAGTGCAGCACCATGGCGTGCCTGGTACCCAGTTCGACGAAGACTTCTCCTATGACCTCAAGGAACGTTCCGTCGTAGATCCCCATCAACTGTCGGCCGGCTCCGGCGGGATTGGTCAGTGGGCCAAGGAGGTTGAAGATCGTCGGTACCCCAAGGGCCTTGCGAACGGGCATCACATGCCGGGTTGCGGGATGGTGGTGTATCGCGAAGCAGAAGCAGATTCGCGCTTCATCCAGGCACCTGGCCTGTACATCGGTTCCAGCATCCACATTCACACCAAGGCCCTGGAGGACTTCCGCGGAACCCCTGCCGGTTCTCGACCTGTTTCCATGCTTGGCAACGACAGCCCCAGCGCCGGCGGCCACGATTGCAGCCGCAGTGGACACGTTGAAGGTCTTTGGTGCACCACCGGTTCCGGCGGTATCAAGGATGTTCTCAGAAGGGGTGTTGCATGCGATCGGGCTGACATGTCGCCGCATGACCCGGGCGGCCCCAAGCAGTTCATCGCGTGAAGGCCCCCTGTTCGCAAGAAGGGCGAGAAGGGCTCCCATTTCACCATGATGCACCTCACCGCTCATCATGGCCTCGAAGGCGTCCGACGCGGCATCGGCCGACAGGCTGTGTCCATCGAGGAGAGTTCGCAACTGCGGCGTGAGGTCCGTTTCAACCCCCTGCCGCGAGAACTCGCGGGGAGCGCCTTCCTGGTCTGGCTTCCTTGAAGTCATGGTTCGTAGCCCGGGTCCCTGCTGCCGTATCATGACGAACCAGTTACCCAGCCCGGATCGTCAAAGTGCACACCACACTGCTCGCAGAATCCTACCTTCATTCGATCGATCCGTACCTGATCGAGTTCAGCAATGGATTCGGAATTCGCTGGTACGGGCTGGCGTACGTGGCAGGCTTCCTGCTTGCATGGGCCATGGCCTACCAGTTGGCCCGGAGGGGCCGCAGTGTCATACCGGCGGATCGTGTCAGCGACATGATGATCTGGATCATCATCGGCGTTCTTGTCGGTGGCCGGCTCGGGTACGTGTTGTTCTACGACCCCTCTCTCCTGTTCGAGTTCGATTCCTCCTTCCCTTGGTGGAAGGCTCTGGCGGTCAACGAAGGCGGCATGGCCAGCCACGGAGGGATGATCGGGGTCATCCTGGGCCTCATGTTCTTCGCACATCGGAACAGGTTGCCTTCACTCCACCTGCTTGACGTGGGCGCGGTCATTTCCACACCAGGCCTGTTCCTTGGAAGGATCGCGAATTTCATCAACGGAGAGCTCTGGGGCGAACCGTGGTCCGGTGAAGGGGAAGCCCCCGCGTGGACGGTCAAGTACCCGATGGAGGTGCTCGCGAATCCCGAGGCGTTCCAACTCGAGGAGCTCCGTTCGTCGCTGGGTGGTGACTCCTCGTTCCTGGAACGGGTGGTCGTGGAGTCGCAATCCGGAAATGAACAGGTACTTGCCGTGGTCGAGCCACAGTTGACCGCCTACTACCCATCACAGTTGATCCAGGCCCTGGCCGACGGACCCATCCTGCTTCTTCTCCTGGTGGTTGCCTGGTGGCGACCAAGAAAGCCGGGGGTCATCGCAGGCTGCTTCCTGGTCTTCTACGGGTGCCTCAGGATCGTCACAGAGTTCTTCAGGCAACCCGACGAGGGAGTCGCCCTGATCCTGGGCTTGTCACGAGGGCAGCAGTTGAGCCTCGTACAGGTGCTCCTGGGACTCCTGCTCATCGCCTGGTGCGCTTCGAGGAAGACCCGGCCCATCTGTGGCCTCGGACCTTCAGGAGCCGCTGCCGGCTCTACAGGCTGACGGGAACGGTTTCGGGAGCCGCCCAGCCGGCGGACAGCGATTCCATCAGTTGCTTGAGATTGAGGTGGCTTTCACTCTGCTGCTCGATTTCCGACAGGAGGTCGATGGTTGCGCAGCAGGTGGCCCGCTCCCCATCTTCGCATCGGGCGAGGCGGTTCCTGAGGTGATATCCAAGCAGTCGCAGCAGTTGCCGGACACCTTCCCGGTTGGCCGCTTCCTTGCTGGCCTTGGTGTTCTCGGCCATCTGGATTTCAGCGAACTGCTCGACGAAATCGATCATGGTCGAAGCCAGTTCGGGATGCCAGTCGCCCGCGTCTGCCTGTGTCAGCATGGGGGTGAGGGTCTGTGCCCACCCGATGAGACCATGGGATGCAGCTGAAACGAATTGTCCAGGTGATCCCTCGGACCAACCCGCGAGCCACTCGATGCTGGACTGGTCATCCAGTTCCGGACCCTGGTCCTTGATCCAGCCGTTCATCGCGGCGGTGTCGAGTGTTCCGAACCGCAGGTGTTGACACCGGCTCCTGATGGTCGCGATCAGCCCGTTTGGTTTCGCGGAGACGAGGATGATGACGGTACCCGCCGGCGGCTCCTCGAGGGTTTTCAACAGGACATTCTGCGCGGTTCGATCGAGCAGTTCGGCTTCATCGATGACGAAGACCTTTCCATTGCCCATCAATGGAGTCCGGTATACGGGTGCTTCGCGTGACTTTCCGTCACTTGTTCGTCCGCCGATCATTCGTTCCCGCAGCAGGTCGAGAGGGATATTCATCTGCTTTCGGTCCCTGAGGGACCTGTTGTCCGAGTAGGCGGCGTCTTCTTTCCGCAGGACATGGAGGTCGGGGTGGGTACCTGCTGCGAGCAGTTGTCCGGCTTCGGAAAGCAGTGCGTTTTCATCCTGGCCAAGTCCCGACGGCTCGGTATCCGGATCGAGAAGTACCCTGGCGAATTCCTCGGCCGTGGTTCGCTTCCCGACACCCACAGGTCCTGAGAAGATCCAGGCGTGGTGCAATCTGTCACTCTCAAGAGCTTTCTCGAGTGATTCCAGGGCGTGTTGATGTCCATGGATTCGTGCCATCAGGCCCCTATTCGACTCCTGAACCCGCCTGCCGTCAAGCAGTCTTGTGGCGAAATGGCATGGTTGCTGCCAAGGAGCATGGAGCGGAAATGAGGCGCCACATGGGCCTGGATTCCATTTGGGTAGGGACACTCCCTGTTTCCGGAAGAAGGCACACCTGCAGAAGGAAGAGCTCCCATGTCAACGACCCACTCCCACTCCTGCCAGGGTGGTTCACCTTTTGCGGTGGATCTGGAGGAGGGCACCAACCAAACTGAAGTCGCATGAAATCCATCAATTCAACCAGCCTTCCACCACTCATGTTCCAGGGTTGGTACTTCCAGCAACCCTGTTTATCTCGGGAATAGTTCTTGGAGAATGTTCAGGATCCCCTTGGCAGCCGTGGATCGTGTTGTCCATCCTCCTTGGCACTTCAGGTTGTGTGTGCAGAAAGCTGGGCTTGCGGGGTCGGATTGCAATCCTCCTTGGCTTGTTCGTATTTGGAGCAGGCTGGAGTTCATATCACCTGAAATACCTTTCTCACGAGGACATCCTCCATATCACAGGTTCAGATGATCCGGACCATCGCCGCCTGGTTCGAGTTGAAGGAATCATCCAGAATGTCACCCACTCCAGGGCTGGTGTCCATGGGGATCTACATGTATCAAGCCTGGTCGATCCGACCCGGGGCAGGCGACCTGTCGTCGGCACGCTGTTTACAAGGCTTCCAGCTTCATGTTCCATTGTTTCCGGTGAACGTATCCAGTGCACAGGATGGGTTGTTCCAACCAGGATCTCGGGAAATGAAGAAGATGTTCATTGGGCCAAACATGCTCGGTATACCGGTCGTCGTGGATACCTGTTGATTCCAGAGCCCGGGAACATCATGGGCCTCGATGTTTAGTCCATGAAGGATCAGGTCACCCTCCTGAAAGGAAGGGTTCAGCAAGCAAGCCTTGAAAGACTTGTCGACGGCATATCTGACGACTCGGTTCGATCCCTGTTGGCTGGTCTTGTACTGGGACTTCGCCTTGAATCATGGAAGAAGACGGCCGCCCCATTTCGCAGAATAGGGGTCGCTCACCTGCTGGCGATCTCGGGGATGCACCTTGGAATCATCGTCGCCTTTGCCTATGGGTCGATGCACCTGATACGAGGATCACCAGGAATACAGGCAGCGGTTTCTCTGGCGTTCCTGTTCATATACATCTTCATGGTGGAGTGGAGAGCCCCGATTCAAAGGGCTTCCCTGATGCTGTGTATCTATGCAATTCTGTGGATGGCCAGGAGACGTTGCAGAACAACAGGAATTCTGGTGTTGACGGCAACCGGTTCGATCATCCACCAACCCGGCGAAATCTTCCAGGCTGGTTTCCAGTTGAGTTATCTCGTGGTGTTCGCACTTGCTTCATGGGCCGGGATTGTGCAGAAACGATGGTCACCGAGGCTTACCCGCACCCAGCATCCAGGAATGAAGTCCATTTCGTGGTGCAGATCGATGTTTGCAGTCTCCGTACTGGCCTGGCTGACAGCAACACCGATCGTTCTCCACCATTTTGAGATCATCAGTCCATTGGGACCGGTTCTCAGTGTCATTCTGTTCATTCCAACAGTAGTCATCGTGATACTCGGCTTTCTCAGGATCATCCTGTTTGCCGTGATACCACCTCTTGATGGGGGACTGTGTTTCCTGTTGGAGTTCGTTGCCTCTTCGATGATCACCATGTCTGAATGGGCCGATTCAATCCCATGGTCTTCATTTGAAACAGGAAGACCTCCTGTTCTCATCACGATAATGCTCCTGGCAGGAGCAGCAGCCTGGGCACGATACGGGGTGCGTCACCTGTACTGGTCATGCCGCCAATTGCGACAACGGGTGCAATTCATACAGGGCCCCTGACCGGGCTACGACACAACACCGGACCCCGGGAATCCAGGCCCGACTTGCTTCGGGCCCGATGCAATTCGACGCTTGGAGTCGTAACCAAGTGGATTCAAGGAAGCCCGACATGAACCTGACCCGAGCAACACAATTCCCATCAGCACTCACCCTTGGCAGCATCCTCGGCCTGGCATGCCCTGTCGATGGCGGAGGTGGGTGCAACGGCGGTGGGCCGACGATTGAAATACATGTAAGTGTTCCCTGCTGCTCAAGCCCCTACGACGCCAGGCATGATGATCTTCTCCTGCAGTATGTTGCCTGGGATGACGGCACGATCAGCGACGACTTCATCTTCGCCGCTGCCGTCAGAGATGTTGAATACCAGGGACCGAACGGCCGTTTCCGTGTCATCACCGGACCGAATTGCAGCGTCGGGGAGCCGGGGGTCCATGACATCGAAGACGAGGATGGAAACGGTGGTTCGATCAGTGAACTGGATCGTGCCATGTTCGCGGAACGGATTCTCAATGCCT
Source organism: Phycisphaerae bacterium (assembly GCA_002722935.1). Lineage (GTDB taxonomy): Bacteria > Planctomycetota > Phycisphaerae > Phycisphaerales > SM1A02 > SP202. The sequence goes on from PBMX01000005.1 coordinate 66,057, forward strand.
GGAATCACGAGAACCTCAACGCCTACGTCGACCTGAGATCCAGCTCCCACTATTCATTCACCGTCGATTTCGAGGAAGTCATACGTGATGATGACCCAGGTGCCGATGACACCGGCGAGTTGATCGTCTTCGAGGTCGCTGGAAACAGCATCGTGAAACTCGAAGCACTCAACGAGGCAGGCGACGTGATTGGACAACCAGTCATCGTCCAAAGCTGGAAGCGTGTGGCCCCCGATCGTCTCTATGTCGGCCGATACACGAACAGTGGTGCTCCCAGATGCGGAAGTTACGAGTACAAGGCGACCGGTATCGATCTCTCCGAGTTCGGAGTGAACCAACTCACATCGCTCCGCATCAGCCGGCCAACGAACTCCGGCTGTGCCGATACCCGTGCAGATACGCGGATCGTGGGAGTCAAGACGGCGATCATGCCGACCGCGGCGATGGTCTTCGATTGACTACTGACCGCGGGAAGCCGCCTCGACGATCGTCCCGAGGATGTCATGACCCTCAAGGGTGTACCGGGGCACGTGACGGCCATTGATGCAGATGGCCGGCGGTCCTCGGAAGCGAACCTGTCCCCCGAGTCGCACATCCTGGGCCACCATCGCCTCCGCCTCGGGTCCATTCAATGCTTCCTGGAACAGGGTGGCATCGAGTCCGACCTCGGCCGCACCATCGACGAGGGACCGCTCTCCACGGATCCCAGATCCATTTTCAAGCAGCCACTCGTGGTACACACGCCACCCGTCTTCACCTCCGACGATGTAGGCGGCTTTCGCGGCCTTGGCCGTCATGCATCCCCACGGGAAACGGTTGATCGATGCGGCGACTCGCTTGTTGCATATGTTGTTGACCGGATAGACGCGATACCCGATCCGTATCCCGGGATGGTTTTCCCGCAGTCGATTCAGCTCAGCTTCCATCTTCGGCAGGAAGTCGGAGTTGTACTCGACCCAGACCATCGCCGTCACCGGGTGGTCCACATCACCTTCCAACGGCACATGGTCGTCGGACGGGAAGATCACCTGGCGGTTCCCCTGCCAGTCCAGGAGATATTTCTCCTCGGCCATGGGTGGAGCCTGGAGGCTCCCGTCATCCTCCCCGCTCCTGATGGCAGCCGCGATCTTGTTGACCGCGGACGTGAGGCTTGAAGGGATCGAGTACCACTTCAACTCGATTCCATTCACGAAGATCATCGGCGTGAAGAAGATGCCCAGGTCCTTGGCTTCCTCGATGTCCATCTCGACCATCGACTTGACCGCATCGCTTCGCATGACACTGTTGAACTCAAGCGGGTCGAGTCCCAGTTCCCTGGCCTTCGCGTTCAACGTGTTCTGGTTGAAGCGACCCTTCTGCTCGAAGAGCCACGAGTGCATTTCCCAGAATGCGTCGTTTCCGCCGAGGATGCCGGCCGCCTCGGCGGCCCAGGCGGCCCTGCAGGCATTGGGATGCTTGTTGGACGGCATGTGACGGTTGCAGTCGGTGCAGAACGGGAAGTGCTTCACACTCAGGGAAAGGTCGTCTCGCCCCTTCACGAGACTCATCGCCTGGTTTTCGTAGGTGTAGCAGTCCGGGCACTGGTAATCGGAGATCATGACGAGCTTGATGGGCGCATCCTCAGACCCGAGCAGGTACCTGCCGGTGAACAACTCGGCTGACGAAGAAACACCCGAATCACCTTCCACCGGCTCGTCGCCGGGACCGTCACCTGTGGGATCTGTTTCACCCTCTTCGGCGGCCTTGATCGCCGCCTCGGCCATCTCCTGGATCTGCTGCTCCTCGATGGCTTCACCCTTGATGCGCCTGGCATCATCCTGCTGCATCTGGACGATGCCCACCACACCACTGCTCAGGAGGAAGGCGGCGGCGGCGGGGACCAGACCACGGCGAGCATGATCAGCCGAGGAAGACGGCCCCAGTTCAATCGCGATCCAGAATCCGAGGTTCCCGACATGGGCGATCAGGCAGTATGGACAGAGCGCCTCGAGGGAGATCATCGCGATGATGAAGAGGAATGAAGCAAGGGCACCGATCCTCGAGATCCACCTGATCCATCCGGAGACATGTTCTCTCGCACCGAACCATGCGAACAGCATGGCGAGGAAGTAACTGAATCCAACATAGGAAACCGGCCATCCGAGACCCGGTACACGGCCCCAGGCTGTATTCGTCACCTTGTCACAGGCACTCTGGGGTCCACAGCCCGGCAGAGAGGCTCCAAGCAGGTCGAGTTGTTTGAGTACCAGCACGCTGGAGGCGGCAATGGCAAGCAACAGGCCCAGGAGACCCACGAACCATGGCCACGTCGGTGCCGGAACCTCCTGAACGACTTCTTCCTGTTTCCTGCGCTTGGATCCCATGAACCGGGCCTCCGTTGATGTCCTGCTTCAATGTACTCTCAAAATAAACGTACGAACGAGGCCTACATTGTCGAAGGCGCTGCAATTCCAAGCAAGTCCAGGCCATCGGACAGGACCCGCCTTGTGAGATCACAAAGACGCAATCGCGAGAGGAGCAGGTCCTCCGACTCGGCCTTTCGTACCGGGCACTGCTGGTAGAACCCGTTGAACAGCTCTGAAAGCTCGTAGAGGTAGGTGCAGATCCGGTGCGGCTCGAGGTTGCTCGATGCACTGGCGACGACTTCTCCATAGCGAAGCAGTTGGAGCGCAAGCAGGCGTTCCGCGGGTTCCCGCAGCAACAGATCCTTCGATGCGAATCCCTCCTCCTCCACACCGGCCTTGTCCAGGATCGAGCAGATCCGGGCATGGGCATACTGGAGGTAGGGTCCGGTGTTTCCCTCGAAGGCGATCATCCGGTCCATGTCGAAGACGTAGTCCCGGACGAGATCACTGCTCAGGTCGGCGTACTTCACGGCACCGATGCCGACGGCACGACCGATGGAAGCCAGTTCATCCGCCGACATTCCATGCGTCGGTGAACGCTCGTCCTCCGATCGCCTCAGAACCTCGCTTCGCCCCCGTGCAACGGCCTCTTCGAGCAGGGAGGCAAGCGTGACGTTCTCACCACTCCTGGTCTTCAAAGGTTTCTTGTCCGGCCCGAGCACGGATCCGAAGGGTATGTGTCGCATCTCGACTTCATGTCCATCAGTGGTTGTTCCCCAGCCAGCCAGCTTGGCCGCGTCGAAGACGTCCTTGAAGTGGTCCCGTTGGCGGGCATCGACCACGTAGATGAGTCGATCCGCATTCTCGTTCACGACGCGGTTCCGGATGGCTGCCAGATCGGTCGTGGCGTACAGGAAGCCCCCATCGGACTTCTGGATCAACATGGGTCGCTCCCGGTCCTCGAACCGGACGACCAGGGCACCCTCATCCTCGACCGCCAGGTTGTTGGCCGTGAAGGTTTCGACGACTTCCGGAAGATGGTTCCTGTAGAAGGATTCCCCCCGGTTGTTCGACTCATCCATCTCCACGTTGAGCAGGTCGAGAGACTCGTAGACAGCTCGCATCGTGCAGTCGATCAGGCGATGCCAATCCTGGATGAGACGCTCGTCCCCCTGCTGGAGCAATACAAGCGTCTCGGCTGCGGCGGCCCGTCTGGACTCGGCCCCGGCATTCTGTTCTTCCAGTTCCGCGACGCGATGCGGACCGATTCGACGTTCTTCGACGACGGCGATTCCCCGGTCATCACCCTTCGACCCCGCCTGCGCTGCACGATAGGCGGTGTCGAGCTGGTCGAGACTGAGTTGCTCGAGATCAACTTCCTCCTCCCTGAGTGTCTGCAGGACCATGGCGATGGGCAGTCCCCAGTCACCGAGATGATTTTCCCTCAGGACCTCGCGACCCTGTCGCTCCAGGATCCTGGCAAGTGAATCACCGATGATGGTCGACCGCAGGTGTCCAACGTGCATCTGCTTGGCGACATTGACCCCACAGAGATCGATGACGACCGGGTGGGGATCGTCGACAGGGGTGACACCAAGCCCATTGCCGGACATCCCGTCCAGAGCGTCGGACAACACGGTTTCGGAGAGCCGGATGTTGATGAAACCGGGCCCGGCGACATCAACCGTTTCAGCGATGGACGCCAAGTCGGCGGATTCGACCAGTTTTTCGGCCAGGTCGCGTGGAGGGGTTCCGATTCTCTTGCCAAGCGACATCGCGGCATTGACCTGGAAATCCCCGAACTCGGGACTCTTGGATGGTCGGATGACCGGGTCCACACCCTCGTGTTCCGGGCCGAGCACATCGACGATGGCACGAGAGAAGATCTCGTTGAGCAGGGTGACTGGATGCGCCGTTTCCTGGGACATCTTGTTCAACCAAAGAGTCGATCAACGAGCTCGACAATCCCCTTGCCGCCGGTTGCGATCGTTTCAAGGATGTCGCGGCCGGCACAGACATCCACGAGGGTTCGCACCAGCTCAGCCTCACCGTCATGGTCAGCCTTGTTCACGATGAAGATGTCCGCGATCTCCAGGATTCCCGCCTTGTCCATCTGGACGGCGTCACCCATACCCGGCACGACCACGACGGCGGTCGTGTCGACATGTTCCCGGATCGCCACGTCGCTCTGACCGGCTCCGACGGTCTCGACGATGACATCATCGAACCCGGCTCCGCCGATGAGTTCCAGGATTCCCTGCAGAGTCGCGTAGTCCTCACCGACCACAGCAAGACTTCTGTAGAAGACGTTTTCATCCACCGTGTTGAAGTCGACTCGAAGCCGGTCACCGAGCAGGGCTCCACTGGTGATCGGGCTCATGGGGTCGAAGGCGACCACGGCGAGACGACGACCACGCTTGACCAGTTCGGCGGCCATGCAGGCCACCAATGTCGATTTACCAGCCCCGGGTGAACCCGTCAGGCCGATGATCCGACTCGGCCTCGACCTGGGTGCATCCGCTGGTGGGCGACCAAGTTCAAGCTCACTGATATGACGGGCAAGCGTGGCGGACGGGTGTTCCGTCTCCAGGGGACCGTAGGGATTCGTGCTTTTTCGGACGCAATCCACGATGTCCTGCATGCTGGTCCCCGTATGGAAGACTTCCTGCACACCGCAGTCATGCATGGCCTTCACATCCTCCTGCGGAATGATTCCACCGACGTGGATCCGCATGTCGGGGCGTCCGACCGAGGCACACTCCTCGACCAGTTTCGGGACAAGGACCAGGTGGGAGTTGCTCATCATCGAGGCGGCGATGCAGTCGACATCCTCGTCACGGGCACTGATCGCCAGGCTCCGGGGGGTCTGCCAGAGTCCCGAGTAGATCACATGGATCCCGCTGTCCCGCATGGCTCTGGCGATGAGCTTGACCCCTCGGTCATGGCCATCGAGCCCCATCTTCCCCAGAAGCACGCGTGGCCTGTGGTCCAGATCGCTGCAGCGATCGACTTTTTCCAGGCGGGTCGTGGGTTCTGTGGTTGGACTGGGCATGAGAGGAAATCGGGGGTCAATCATACCGGATGCACCACGCTGGAGGGCTGCAGGGGCAGTACCATGCGATGCAATGCCCAAGAGCGCCGCACACGCCCCGCAAGGCACCGGTCCCCCAGCCGTTACCGAGTTGGCGCGGGACATGAAACTCTTCGACATCACGATGGTCGGCGTCGGTGCCATGATCGGGGCCGGCATCTTCGCTTTGACGGGCATCGCGGCCGGAAAGGCCGGTCCGGCGCTCATCCTGGCCTTCTGTCTCAACGGGCTCCTGACCTTCTGCACGGCCATGGTCTATGCCGAAGTCGGCAGTGCGATCCCAGCTGCGGGGGGCGGCTACCTCTGGGCACGCTTCGGCTTGCCGGGACCGTGCGCCTTCCTGGCCGGGTGGCTGGACTGGCTTGCGCACGCGGTCGCCGGCTCCCTGTACGCCGTCATCTTCGGCGCGTACATCATCTGGGGGGCGCAGGTGATCTTCGGCCTCGGCGAGGCTCCGACCGGAGCGCACGCAGGTGACATGGGGACCCTCTTCGGTCTCCAGGCATGGCCCTTCGCCAAGGGCCTGACCGTCTTCATCTGCATCGTCTTTCTCTACATCAACTACAGGGGATCCAGTGAGACCGGCAAGGCCGGAAACATCATCACCGTCGCCAAGGTCATCGTGATCGCGATCTTCATCATCTCCGGCCTGGTGGCGATGCTTCAGGGAGGTGTCCAGGAGACGGCCAACGACCCGAGCGTGGGAGCCCGCTTCATGCCCTTCATGCCGGAGGGCTTCGGTGGCGTGCTCGTCGCCATGGGCCTGACCTTCATCGCGTTCGAAGGCTACGAGATCATCGTCCAGGCCGGCGAAGAGGTAGAGAATCCACGAAAGAACATTCCCCGTGCGGTTTTCCTGTCCCTCCTGATAGTCATCCCGATCTACATCCTCGTCGCGATCGTCTCCCTCGGGGCGTTGACGATTCCACAAGGGGTCCTTGAGCAGAATCCCGGATGGAATGCGACCGACACGTGGCGGTACCTCGCCGGGCTTGGAGAGACGGGTGTCGCCGTCGCGGCGAACGCATTCATGCCATGGGGAATGGGGGCCATCCTGCTCGTCATCGGCGCCGTCCTTTCGACGATGAGCGCCTTGAATGCGACGACCTTCAGTTCTACCCGCGTGAGTTTCGCCATGGGCCGCGATCACTATCTGCCCGAGGCGATGGCATCCATTTCCCAGAAGACGCGTACTCCCGTATTCGCACTGTTCACCAGCGGGGTTCTCATCACGCTGGTCGCCGTCCTGCTTCCCGTCGAGGAGGTCGCGGCCGCGACGTGCGTCATGTTCCTCCTGGTCTTCGCGGCGGTGAACATCGCCTCGATCACCATTCGAAGAAAGTATGGAGACAAGCTCCAGTACGGGTACGTCGTTCCAGGCTTCCCCTTCGTTCCGATCGTCGCGGCCATCGGTCAACTGTGCATCGCCGGGTTCCTGTTCTGGCACGAACCCCTGTCGATGGTGATCACCGCAGGCTGGGCCGGGCTCGGTCTCCTCATCTACTACCTCTACTCCAGGCGACAGGAACACGAACATCGAGCTTCGGCGGTTCTCTTCGACCAGGGACTTCCCTCCACTTCCGCGGCCCAACAGCTTCTTGTCCCGGTGGCGAACCCGGCATCGACGGGCCCACTGATGAAACTGGCTTCCCGGATCGCGGAGGTCGACGAGACGCAGTTGACGGTGCTCCATGTCGTGGGCATTCCCGAGCAGCTTCCATACGCATCGGCAGAGCCCTTTGCCGCCGAGGGTCGGAAGGTCGTCGACAAGGCACTTGAACAGGCCAGAGGCATGGGATTGCAGGCCTCGGGCCTCGTGCGGCTGAGCAGGAGCCCCGGCCAGTCGATCGTCGAGACGATCAGTGAACGGAAGATCACGACTCTGGTCCTTGGATGGAGAGGTACTCCACGGCATCGCAGGTCGGTCCGATCGATCATCCTCGGAACCGAGATCGACCACGTCCTGAGCAAGGCCGATGCGAATACGATCGTTCTCCGAGGCGAACTGCCGGACGAACCCCGGGACATTCTCGTCCCCGTGGCCAATCCCCGGCAGGCCCTGTACGCACTTTCGGTCGCGGAAGCGGTGGCAACCAAGGGAACCGTCATAGAACTGCTCCATGTGGTTCGAGATCAATCGATGGCCGAGACCGCGGCGTCGGAACTGATGGGGGCCATGTTCGGTGAAGACATGGCGGATCTCAGGAGTGTCTACACCCCGAGGAGGCGAATCGAGGTTCGACTTCGAACCGAGGTGAGCAACCACGTGATCCCGAGCATCGTGGAAGCGGCAAGTCTGGCCGACCTGGTCATCCTCGGTGCCGCGAAGGAAACATGGCTTCAGCGTCGTTCATTCACCGCGCTGCACGCCGCAGTCGCCAACCGTTGTGAAGGAACCCTGATGCTCGTGAAACTCAGGTCCGGGAAGGCGAGGTTCGCAACACAGCAGGTCGTCGATTTCTTCCTGTCGAAGGAGCCCGAGGCATGAGTGTTTCAGACCTGAAGAAGCTTGGACTCCTGAAACCCGAGAGCGAATGGCATGGAAAGGGTGCCGGGAGAAGTGCCGCACCCCTGAGATCGCTCGGCCTCGGAGCCGTTTCGATCGGGGGCTGCGTCGCCATGGTGGCCGGCAACGGTTCGTTCCTCACATGGGCCGGGTTGATCGCCTTCTGCGTGTCGCTCGCCTTCTTCGTGTTCGTTCATGTCCGGGAGGTTGGATCGCCGAATGATGTCGAGGAAGAGGATTCACCAGGCTCCACTTGAGTTGATGCGACATGGGCATGGACGCCGAACCGAGGATCCAGACCCCCCTGCGTCGAAGGCTGCGACGCTGGAGGCACCGGATTCGAAACAGGAATCGGATCGAGGCTGCGACACGCAGCACAAGGCCCATCATTCTTCTCCACCAGATGGGAAAGGTCGGCTCCAGCAGCATCAGGCATTCCCTGGAGTCACTGAAGTCCTGCCAGGTATTCCATACGCACTGGTGCAACCCGAAGAATCTCGCAAAGGGTGCGAGAGTGGTTCACGAGGACCGCAGGATCTCGAATCGATATGGAGACCGGGACCATTTCGGTGAGATGGTCAATACCCGGATCATTCAACCCGGCCTCGCCAGCAGGATGGTGACCCTGGTCCGTGATCCGGTTGCAAGGAACGTGTCGTCCTATTTCCAGCATCTCGACGAGATCTGGGGCATGCGTAGAGCATGGTCGCGGATCACGGTCGCCGATCTCGTGGAGGGTTTCATGCGTTTCTTCGAGCACGAGGAGCCCCTGGAGTGGTTCGATACGGAAGTGCGAGACCTCATAGGAATCGATGTCATGAAACATCGATTCGACCATGACAGGAAATACTCGATCATCACGAACGGAAACTGGTCGGTGCTCATGATGCGATCCGACCTGCTCGACGAGGGGAAGCATCACGCCCTTGAGCGGTTTCTCGATGAAGATGTTCCATCGCTTCGAAGAGAGAACATCACATCGTCCAAACCCTGTGCAGGTGTCTACACGCGGTTCAAGAAGCAGCTGGCTCTCCCGGAGTCGTACCTCGATCGCATGTACGCATCGAAACTGACCACCCACTTCTTCACCAGAGGCGAGATCAGGACCATGCGCGCCAACTGGTCCAGAGCGGCATGATGCGTCGCCGGCTCGCTGCAACGACCCTCGGGATGTTCAGAAGTTCCAGGTGCAGCGAAGACCCCAGATCCAGGTATCACCCACCCCGTCGACTTCCCCGGATCTGAACCACTGGATATCGGGACTCACCTGGAGTGTCCGGGTGACCTGGATTCGCCAGAAGGCCTCGACGATCGTTTCCCAACCGTCACCGAGTCGCCCATCGTCAAGTCCCCCACCCTCGATCCTCGAGAAGCAGAAGCCGATCCCGACTCCGTCGTGGGCTCGGCCGAAGACGCCGTTGACGGTGATCCCCGAGGACCAGCACATGTCCGCGGGAGCGGCTCCCTCCTGGGCGATGCCCCAGCGAAGGAACGGTGTGAGTCCGCCGCCGATGTCCTGGTCGAAACTCAAGCCCACTCCCCAACCCTTCTTCTCATAGTCGATGTCGTTGTTCGAGTACCAGACGAAACCCCTGTAATGCCCCTGCCGCTTCTCCCCGTTGATCTGGAGCTTCGGCATCCAGTTGTACTGGGCCATGTTGAAGAATCGACCTTCATCGAGATCCTCGAAACCGGTCGACACACCCGAGGCCAGTGCATTCATCGATCCGAAGCGAAGCAACGACTCCTCGTCGATGTTCCACTGCCCGACCGCACCGAACCCGTAGGACGAGAAGGGAACAGCCGTGTTGTTCGAGAGCTGTGCGGCAAGGTACTGCCGGGTGGGATCCTCGGCACCTGCGTTCATGTCGAAGAAGTTCGCGTAGTAGAGTTTTCCGACATTGATCTTCAGGACTCCATCGATCAGATCCTGCTGCCACCAGAGTTTCTTCAGGCTCAGCCGACTTCTCGTCAACACGTTGTCGATGAAGTACGGGGAGCCGACGAATTCGTTGATGAATGGATAGCTGCTTGCGCCGACGCCGCTGTTTCCCTGGACGTTGTAGAGCAGGTGCCCGGTCGGATCATCCTCCGTGGCCCAGAAAGGCATGGCCCCGTTGATGTTCGTGAAGATGTGGGAGAACCCGTGCTGGCCGTTGGAATGCTCGGCATGCTGGTAGACGTAGACCATCTGGGGAACGAATGACAGATTCAGTTCTCCGGCGAGGGAACTGACGAGATCCACACCTTCCTGGAGGAATCGAAATGGTTCATTGGGAGGGGGGACGATGTAGGCATTCGGATCGACCGCAACGACCGGGCCGTCATCAGCATCCTCCCCTGCCGCACTGGACACGGGCTGGAGGGCGTGCAGCGGGACCGGGCCGCGTGTGCCCGAAGCCCGTCCAGGAGCATCGGGCCGGTGTTCGCCGGACTTCAGGGTTTCCGAGACGTGCTCCCGCGGCTCGGGTCCACCCTCCTGCGCCCCGGCAACGGCCCCATGGAGGAGGAGAAGCGAGACCAGCCCTGTTCGAAAGATCGGCACACTGCCTCCAGTCAACCTCAATCGATGGGCTGGCGCAGATCGATCCGGCAGTCGAAGAGGGACAACAGTCCGTCTGCGTCGAGTTCCCCGATCGAGTTCGTCCGGTCGATGAAGTCGGCGGGAGCATCCATGGCGATACCGCCGAGCAACTCGGCCTTGTGTGCCAGGATGTCCTTCAGATCACAGGTGGTGTTGCGCGCGTGGCCCGATGGATACATGACGAATCCACTGTCAAGTTCCCGGCCATCTTCAAGCTCGATCCGGATCGATGTCGGAATACCGTCCGGGTACCGCTCGTCGTATTCGGGACCACCGTGGATGAACACGATTCGTTCCATCAGCCCTCGAGTGGTCTCGTTGTGCAACGCTTCCTTTCCGTAGTCGACGGGGGCGAGCATCAACTTCTTCCACCAGGCGTCGTTGCTCTCGGCGATCGTCCCGGTCCCCTCATCCGCTGCGAAGTCGAACGCCTTTCGAAGCATGGTCGAGACGATGTAGACCATCGAGTGATCCGCCGATTGTCTCGTGTGCGGGTCACGCTTGGCGGGATCACCGATGATGCCGAAGGCGGGTTCGTAGGCGGTGATGTGAATGCCCTTGAGCATGGACGGCTGCTCGAGAAGATCCGGATTCGCCGAGAGAAGATCGATGAGGCCCTGGAGCGCTCCGGCGGACTGGTGCTCGTAGAGACCGAGTTTGAAATGCATCCCCATGACCGCGAAGTCGTCACCGCTGTGCGACAGGACCAGATCGAAGGGGCAGTCGCCATCGGTAGGCTCGAACTGGCGCCAGAGGGCCTCCGGATTTCGAAAGATGTCCCCGGGGCCGATGAATCCACGCATGGCCCGCTGCATCGACAGGATGGCGACCTCGGTACTGATTGCGGCGGAAGCTCCCTTCGAGTCGCTGAGCTGATGCCCGGCACGGATGGCCCGCCAGGGCACGTAGTGTGCGACCGTCATGCCGATTGCCGATTCGATCTGTTCCGGTGTCGCTCCGAGCATGGCCCCGTAGACGGCGGCTGAGGCGATGGCGCCATGGACCACGTGATCGATCTTGTAGCTCTTCAGCGAGAAGACCTCGGCAAGGCGGCCACGGATCTCGTCGAGGCAGATCATGCCGCGAAGTGCAGCTGCACCATCAAGTCCTGCGACCTGGGCCGCTGCAATCGGTACGGCATAGAAATCGTTGTGGCCGAACTCGCCGGCCACGTGGCCCAGTTCCGGGTTGTAACCGAAGTTCGTCCCATTGCTGTCCCATTCCCGAACAGCGGACGCGTTGGCTGCGATGGCCTTCTCGGGCGCAACCCGCGTGGTCGAGCCCATGCAGCAGGCTCCATCGACCCTTGGGTATTCCTGTGCCTCGTCCCGCAGGATCGTCGGGGCATTCGTCCGGCAGGCCAGGGCCGAGAGTCCGCAGAGAATGCTGTCCGTGAAGAACATGGTCGTACGTTCGATCACGGCTTCGCCAGGTTCGCCTATTCGCCCGGACATGAACTCACAGGCGTATCGACCGATTCCAAGGGCCTGGTTGCTGTCACGGGGGAGGGTGATGGACGAGGTTGTTTCTGTTGCAGTCATGGTTGTGTGAATCGCTCGACATTCGCGACTTCCTCAGGGGATCCGAGGATGACGGGGGTTCGCTGATGCAGGCTTTCAGGCTTGATGTCGAGGATGCGCTGCGTGCCGGTGGTGGCAAGGCCGCCGGCCTCCTCGATGATCATGGACATGGGATTCGCCTCGTAGAGCAGCCGAAGTTTTCCGTCCGAATGATCCTCGGTCTGCGGATAGAGGAATACGCCTCCTCGCAGAAGCGTCCTGTGAACGTCTGCGACCATGGAACCGATGTACCTGCTCGAATACCGTTCACCCTGTGCCCAGGAGAGGTAGTCCCGGTAGGCCTCGGGAAAGCGGGGAGCATACGCCTCGTTGACGGAGTAGACCTTCTCGCTGTCGGGGATCCGCAGCTTGGATTCGACGAGCACATAGGAGCCGATCGACTGATCGAGGACGAACATGTCGACCCCGTTGCCGGTTGTCAGCACGAATACAGTCGACGAACCATAGAGCACGTATCCGGCGGCGACCTGCCTGGTTCCAGGATGGAGCACGGCCTCGACTCCACGTGCCGCGTGTCCCGCATCGAGCCTGTGGATGCTGAAGATCGTCCCGACTCCCACCGAGAAGTCGAGATTCGATGAACCATCCAGTGGATCGAAGAGAACCGCGTATCGACCACCCTCGGCATGAGTTCGAAGAACCATGGGCTCCTCGTCCTCCTCTGAAACCAGGGCCCCGATGTTGGCCCTGTCACCAAGACAGGCCTTGATGATCTCGTTGGCGACGACATCCATCTTCTTCTGCTGCTCGTCATGGATGTTCTGCTGGTCGCCGAAGTCCCCGAGCACATCCTCGATCCTGGCCCGACGGACCTTGTTGCCTATGGTCTTGGTCGCCAGGGCGATGGCGGAGAGGATCCACGAGAAGTCGCCGGACGCACCCGGGTGCTGCTGCTCCTCGGCGAGGATGTGGCTCTGCAGCGACGTCAGGTTGTCGGTTGCGTAGTCCCTGGATGGCGTCGTATCAGGCATGGTTTTCCAGCGTCAAGGGGGGTTGGGACAGGGATTTCGACATCGGATACGATGCTCCGCCGCCTCGGCCCCGTTCCGGGTGTCGATTGTAGCGGAACATGCAGGTTCACCTCCGGCGACCCGTTCGCCACATGCGGAGCAACATTCATGTCCGGCGCCGTCATCCTTTCCGCCAAACGAACTCCAATCGGCCGCTTCTTCGGGGGCTTGAGCCGGGTATCAGGTCCCCAACTGGGCGCATGGGCCATCGAGGCCGCGTTGGAAGCGGCGCCCGGGGCATCGTCGCAGGTCGATGAATGCATCATGGGCTGCGTCCTCCAGGCCGGGCTTGGACAGAACCCGGCCAGGCAGGCCGGGCTCAAGGCGGGCCTGCCCGATACCCTCAGCGCGCAGACGGTCAACAAGGTCTGTGGCAGCGGTCTCCAGGCCGTCATGCTTGCCGACCAGTCGATCCGTGCTGGTGACAACGAACTCGTAGTCGCCGGTGGATTCGAGAACATGACTCTTGCTCCCCACCTTTCCTCGGTCCGTGCCGGGGTGAAGTTCGGTGATACGAGCATGGTCGATCACATGGCGCACGACGGTCTGACCTGTGCCTTCGAGGAATGGGGAATGGGATTTGCCGCGGAACACATCGCGTCGAAGCATTCTCTGGAACGAACCGAGTTGGACAGGTTCTCCGCCCAGTCCCATGAACGTGCGGCGGCGGCCACTGAAGCAGGCTGGTTCGCGGATGAGATCGTTCCACTGGAGGCGGCCCGGGTCAAGCAGAAGGCCGATGTGACGGCGGACGAGGGAATCCGGGCCGATTCGACGGCCGAAGGATTATCCAAACTCCGTCCGGCATTCACGAAGGAGGGAGTCGTCACGGCCGGGAACGCATCCCAGATCAGCGATGGTGCAGCGGCGCTGGTGGTCGCTTCAGAGGCGAAGGCCGGTGAACTGGGCCTGGACCCCATTGCGCGGATCGTCGGGCAGTGCACCTCGGGCGTCGCTCCCAAGGAGATCTTCGATGCTCCAGCCAAAGGCATCGCCACGCTCCTGGAGAAGCACGGACTGTCGGTGGACGACATCGACCTCTTCGAGCTTAACGAGGCCTTCGCGGCGCAGGTACTTGCCAATATCGGGGAGCTTTCGATTCCCGAGGACAAGCTCAACATCTGCGGCGGCGGAATCGCCCTGGGGCACCCGATCGGTGCATCGGGGGCCCGCGTTCTGACCACCCTTGTTCACCAGATGCGTCGAACAGGCGCGAAGCGTGGAGTGGCGAGCCTCTGTCTCGGAGGCGGCAACGCCGTCACGATGCTGATCGAATGCTGATCCGGTGAAGCGAGCATCCCTGCTGCAGCGTGTCGGTCCAGGTCTGCTGATCGCGGCCACCGGCGTCGGTGCCGGTGATCTGGCGACGGCGGGATTCGCCGGCGCGCAGCTGGGCCTGATCGTTCTCTGGGCCATCGTGCTCGGGGCGGCGATGAAGTTCGTGCTCAACGAGGGTCTGGCCCGCTGGCAACTTGCCACCGGTACGACATTGCTGGAAGGCGTGGCCAACCATGTCGGCCGCTGGGCGATCCTGCTCTTTCTGATCTACCTCCTGCCGTTCACCTTCGTGGTCGGCGGCGCATTGATCGCGGCGACCGGTGTCGCCACTCACGCGATCATCGGGTGGCCTTGCGATGCGGAGACCGCGACGCTGCTCTGGGGTGGTGTCGGAAGTGCTGCGGCGACGGCGATCGTGCTCTTCGGAAGCTTCAAGGTCTTCGAGCGGGTCATGGCCTGCGGCATCGTGATCATGTTCGTCACGGTGTGTCTGACAGCGCTCCTGCTCGGTCCGGACTGGGGCGCGGCGGTCAAGGGACTGGTGCCCACGCATCCAGGAAAGGGTGAACCACTTGATTGGACGATCGCGCTGGTGGGCGGTGTCGGTGGCACGGTGACCGTGCTCTGTTACGGGTACTGGATGCGGCAGGCCGGGCGAACCGACATGCGGTCGTTGTCGACATGCCGAATCGACCTGCTGGTGGCGTACACGTTCACCGCATTGTTCGGCATTGCGATGCTGGTGATCGCCAGCGGAATCGAGATCGAAGGCAGGGGCACCGGCCTGCTGATCGCTCTGTCGGAGCAACTTGGTGCTGCAATGGGCCCGATTGGGGCCTTGATCTTCCTGATCGGGGCGTGGGCCGCCATCGTCAGCAGTCTGCTCGGCGTCTGGCAGTCGGTACCGCTCCTGTTCGCCGACGCCACGCGATCGCTCTGGGGGCTGCCGCCCGTGTCGGCGGATCGACTTGTGACGACCAGGACGTATCGAGTGTTTCTGCTGCTGCTGGCGACCATCCCGATGGCGCAGGCCGGGCTGGGTTTCGCATCGGTCCAGAAGGCCTACGCAGTGGTCGGGGCATTCTTCCTCCCCCTGCTCGCCGTGGTCTTGCTGGTGCTCAACGGACGCAGACTGCTGGTCGGCGCAGACAACAACCGTCCATGGACGGTTGTTGCATTGCTTGGTGTGTTGTGCTTCTTCACCTGGATGGCGATGGAGAAGGTCGGGATCGTCTGATTGTGATCAGAGGCCGATGTCCTCGGCCCAGAGATCCGGTTTTTCCCGTTGCAGTCGTTCCATGAGTTCGATGCAGCGTTCATCATTCATTATCGTCAGCTCGATGCCGTTCCGACGCATCCACTCCTCGGCACCCGTGAAGGTCTTGTTTTCTCCGATGATGACACGAGGTATCCGGTACAGCACAGTGGCGCCACTGCACATCGGACAGGGGCTCAGGGTCGAGACCATCGTGCAGGATGACCAGTCACGCCGACGTCCGGCATTGCGAAGACAGGCCATCTCCGCATGGAGAATGGGATCACCCGACTGTACGCGCTCGTTGTGACCCCTTGCGACGATCGTGCCGCCGACGTCGACCAGGACGGCACCGATCGGTATCCCTCCCTCGGACCAGGACAACTCGGCCTGCTCGATGGCCGCATCGAGCCAGGATGCAGAATCAGTGGTTTCGCTCATTCGCGGCTTGCGTCGGCGATGTCGTCGTCCGTATCCG
>PBMX01000006.1 GCA_002722935.1 Phycisphaerae bacterium
AGTCAAGGATCTGGTGAAGTCGGTGCAGTCGCATGTCCGGCGGGCCGTTGCGGCTCATGCCGTGACTTGTTTCGCGCGGATACCTCACGAAGGTGCAGGGAACCCTGCGTATCTGCAGTGCTGCGAATACCTGGTCGGCCTGTTCGACATTGCAGCGCAGGTCGCCCTCGGAGTGGATGATCAGGGTCGGTGTTTCGACATTGCCCATGGTTCTGATCGGGCTTGAGTGCCACATTTGATCAGGGCAATCCCAGAAGGCTCCCGGGAAGTACATGTCCGGCACGTCGACGAAGTCGCTGTTGCCTCCCATGCTCACGAGATTCGACACGCATCGGTCGGTGATGGCTCCCGCGAAATCATTCGTGTGGCCGATGACCCAGAGCGTCATGTAGCCGCCGTAACTGCCGCCCATGACGCCCATGCGTTTCGTGTTGATGGAAGACTGCTTCTTCATCCAGTCCGTGACGGAGCGGATGTCCTCCCAGTCCTTGCCACCCCAGGAACCGTGGATGGCCCCGGTGTGGTCCTCGCCATACCCCTTGCTTCCTCGTGGATTGGAGTAGATGACGATGTACCCGGCACTGGCGAGGACCTGGAACTCGTGGAAGAACGATTCGCCGTACTGGGCATGCGGCCCGCCGTGTATCTCGAGGATGGCGGGATACGTCCTGCCTTTCCTGTAGCCCGGCGGGGTAATCATCCAGGTCTGGACTCTCGTGCCGTCCGTCGAGCGCACCCATCGGACGCTGGGTGTACGAATAGAGCGGCTGGCGAGATATGCATCATTGAAGGAGGTGATGCGACGAGGGGTGATTTTCGTCGACCCGATGCGACCGACGTGTATCTCCGGCAGGGCGGCCGGCTGATCGAGCATCATCGCGATGGTCTTTCCATCCCTCGAGCAGTTCCCTGGGCTGATCACGACTCGCCCCTCCGTGAGCATCCTGGCTCCCTTGCCGTTTCTCGGGATGGAGGCAATGTGTGATTGCCCATGCCAGCCGATCGAAACCAATAGTCGCTTGGAATCATGGGACCACTGGAGGTTCGGAGCAAAAGAGACATCGGCCGTGTCTGACAACACGCAGGCCATCAGGCACCAGTCGGTGTTCTCCGTGAGGCATCGCGCATTACGGCCGCTTGCGTCACAGGTCCAGAGGTCCAGATTCCGGGTGGAATAGGGGCCGTCATCACTGTCTCGGCCAGCCCATGCAAGGTGCTTGCCATTGGGAGACCACTGGATGTTCGTCTTGGGACCCTTCGGCAGGTTCTTCAGCTGCGTCATGCGGCCCGAGGCCACGTCGATCTTCACGAGGTCGAAATGCATCTTGCCGAGGACACCTCGCCTGTTCCTGCAGGTGGTGACCGCGAGGGTTCGACCATCGGGCGACCAGTCGTAGTTGAACCACCCGATGGTGTCCTTGCCGTAGAGCATCTTCGTATCGCCGGTGTCTGTATCGACGATGTACAACTTGTATCGCTCGGCATTGAAATAGCCGTCGCCGTCAAGTCGATACCACGTGTTTCTCAGGACCCTCGGGGGAGGAGTTTCGCCGGCAGCTTCACGTTCCTTGATGGCGGCCTTGGTCCAGGCCTGTTCCCGCTCTCTGAATTGAAATGCGATCTGTCGGCCATTGGGCGACCAGACGATGTTTGCAAGACTTCCCTCGGGAAGGTTTGTGAGGGATCGAGCTTCACCTCCATCGGCTGGTATCAGGTGGATCTGCGGTGATTCCTCGTTGCGTGCCGAAATGAAGGCGATCTGGGAACCGTCGGAGGACCAGCGGCCCTGCCCGTCTCGCGGACCATGGGTGAATGCCCGTGGCTTGCCGCCCCGGGCAGGCACCATCCAGAGGCTTGTTTCGTACTTGTTCTTCCTGCCGATGCGCTTGCGGGTGAAGAGGACCCGATCGCCATCAGGATTGACCTGTGGATCGGAGACGAAGGTCAGTTCCTTGAGATCTTCGGGAGTGACGGGGGCCTTCTTGGATCGTGGGGTCGGCATGATTGCTCCTTGGGGTCATTTGGCAGGGGCGACCATGATAGGATCCCGGCGAGATGGACGCAGTTCGAAATGAAGACGACATCCAGCTGCTCGCCGACCTGGTGGCTATCGATACGACCAGCAGCCTGTCCAACAGCCGGGCGGTCGATCATGTCTGCCAGCGGCTTGATGTACCTGGAATCCAGATCACCAGGATGCCTCTTGATGGCGGGAAGGAGAACCTTGTCGCCTTTGCAGGCCCCGACACGGGGGTGCGCGACGGGTTGACCCTTTCGGGACACCTCGATTGCGTGCCTGCCGGGGAAGGATGGTCATCGGATCCGTATCTCTTGACGGAGCGCGATGGCCGCCTGCATGGTCGTGGCAGTTGCGACATGAAAGGCTTCGATGCCATCGCGATCAACCTGCTGAGGGAGGCGGCCGGTCGTGACCTGCAGCACCCACTTGCGCTTGTCCTCTCCTGCGACGAGGAAGTCGGCTGCCTCGGGGCGAGGGAATTGGCGGAGAACTGGCCTGTGGACCGGGCCCTGCCGAGAAACACGCTGATCGGCGAACCGACTTCGCTCCAGGTGGTGCGCATGCACAAGGGCCTCCTGAAATACCGACTGGTCACCAAGGGTGCTCCCGGCCACACCGGGTCTCCTGGAATCGGTCGAAACGCAATCGCGCCCATGGGGGCAGCGATCTGTGCTCTTGAAGGGCTTCGAGGCGATATCGAGGCGGAGCGAACAGACACGAGTGATGCTTTCGCAAAGGTCCCGTTCCCCGTACTCAGCATCGTCGGAATCGATGGCGGCACGGCGTGGAATGTCACTCCTGACCGGTCAGAGATCCGCTTTGGCCTGCGGCAGATGCCGGGCGACTCGATCGAGCAGTGGACCAGTCGCATCCAGGAATCACTCGACGGGCCACTCTCGGGAGAAGAGTGGTCACTGGAACTCGTGCGTGGTACTCCATCGATGTTGACCCCCAGAGAAGCCGACCTCTGCGAGGCGTGCCTGGACATGGTTGAACAGGAGGAAGACATCGGCGTGTCCTACGGCACGGATGGCGCCTACCTACAGCAGTTGGATCTGGACTGCGTGGTCTTCGGTCCTGGCGACATCGGCGTTGCGCACCTTCCCGATGAGTTCATGCCCGTGGAGGAGTATGCCAGGGGTCGAGCGATCATTGAAACACTGGTACGGAAGTTCTGCGAGTGAGTGGCCAGGTTCCCATTCAGGCCGAGTTGACGTGGATCGACGGCGAGTTCAAGCCGGGTGTCCGGGTGACGCCCGGTTCCGATGGGCGAATCGATGACATCCAGCAGGAGTCGAGTCTGCAGGTGACGCATCCACGCATGGCCCTTGTGCCGGGATTCGTCAATGCGCACAGCCACGCATTCCAAAGGGCGCTGCGAGGCCTGGGAGAACATGTGCCAGCGGAGCAGGAGGATTTCTGGACCTGGCGGGAAGCCATGTACAGGCTCGTTGAATCAGTCGACGTGGATCGCATGCGAACCATCTGCATCCAGGCCTTCAGGGAAATGCGCCTGGCGGGGATTACGTCGGTTGGCGAGTTTCATTACCTCCATCATCCTGCAGGGAAACAGTGGGATGGAGACCGGGTCATCCTTGAGGCCGCCGAGGAAGCGGGGATACGCATCGTCCTGATCCAGGTTCATTATGTGGCAGGGGGATTCGGCATTGCGCTTTCAGGTGGGCAGGACAGTTTCAATACGAATGATCTTTCTGCGTTCTGGGCATCGATGGACCAGGCCCAGTCGCTCTGCCAGCCGTGCCAGTCCGTGGCCGTGGCAGCCCATTCGATCAGGGGTGTGCCGATTGATGATGTCGCATCACTGCATGCCGAGGCGTGCAGTCGTGGTCTTGTTGTTCACATGCACCTGGAAGAGCAGGTGCAGGAGATCGAGTCGTGCGTGGAGGCAACCGGATCGACACCGGTTCGACTCGTCCTGGATCGACTGTCACCCGGGGCGGAGTTCACGGCGGTCCATGCCACGCACACCGTTCCGGACGATCTCGAGGAGCTTCTCGCCGGAGGTTCCCATGTATGCCTGTGTCCCTTGACCGAGGCGAACCTGGGGGACGGGTTCCCCGATCGGGAGGTGCTGCAGCACCACCAGGGTTCGATCTGCATCGGCACCGATTCAAATGCACGGATATCGATGCTCGAGGAACTGAGAATGCTCGAGTTGAGTCATCGCCTTGAGTCAGGAGCACGGGGAGCCTGGCGAGATTCCACCGGGCATGTGCACCGATCACTTCTGGACATGGCGACCGTCAATGGAGCCAGGTCGCTTGGAATTGATGCAGGGCGAATCGAGAAGGGGGCATATGCCGATTTCGCGCTCATCGACCTTGATGCTCCGCCGCTGGTCGATCTTGAAGTCAATGCCCTGGGCGCGGCCATTGTCCTTGGATCGGGAAACAACGCGATCGTCGATACATGCGTCGGCGGACTTTGGGGCTGAGGGTAGTAGGGTTCAGGACCCGGGATCGTCCGGAGCCAGTTCACCCAGCGCATCACGCAGCGGGGCCAGTTCTTCCCAGTACGGGCGTGAACGTCCGATCGATGATGTGGACATGGGGGCGCTGACCTGGTCCATGCTCAGTGTCCTGGCAACGCGACTGGACTCATGGTGCCTGAGGCAGGCCGGATCCCAGTCAAGCCCGATGAACTCGATGATCTCTCTTGAGACGGGTTCAGGTTCCTGGACAAGGCGTTCATACTGCACGTCGAGAATCGGGACGCACTCCGCCTGTTTCCAGTGGTCCATCAGGCGCACGTAGTCCACATAGGCCTGCCCAAGCGTCTTGAAGTCGGCCGTGAAGGCCATGCGGGCGGAAAAGGAGTTGCCCCAGCATGAAAAGCAGGTGTCGAGCGGATCCCGCATGCAGTGAATGATGCGAGCTTCCGGGAACAGCAGCGAGATGAGACCGATGTTCAGGTAATTCAGGGGGAGTTTGTCCGTGATGCGTGCAGCCCCCCCCGCATCGGCGGAAAGTGCCTCGAGGTATCGCGACGCCATGTCGTCCAGTCGTGATGAAGTGAGATGCTGGATGCAGCCTGGGTAGGATTCGTCACCCAGTTCACCTGGCAGTGACTGGATGAGTTCGAACAAGGCGGAAAGCTCTCCGGCCCCATGGGCCTGTGGATGGGCCGAGATGACCTGTTCCGTCAGCGTCGTACCACTTCGGAACATGCCGACTATGAACACGGGAGTGGAGGATGTATTCGCGCTCCTGGGAAGTCTTCGCATGGCATCAGCAGAGAATGACCTGATGAGATCATCTGTCGTCGTCGAGTGCTCAGATGCATTCCATTGGCCGGCGTGGATGGCGTTGCCACGCTGCCAGGATTCGAATGCCTCAGGGCGACGATCGAGCTTGTCGTATGACAGGGCGAGTCGATGGAACATGGTTGAGGATTGCGAAGGTGATCGTGGTTCCGCTGCAAGCCATCGTTCGCCTGCAAGAATCGCGGCATCGTGATCTCCGAGCCGTGCGCACGTCCTCATCCAGGCGAGCATGGGCAGGTACCTGCAGGATGGAGCGTTGACCAGCGGACGCAGGAGCTCGACGGCATCCTCGGGTTGTCCGCGTGAAACAAGGATCTCCCCCTTGCCGGCACGAGCATCGGAATCGAATCGATCGATTGCAAGGGCGGCGTCATATGCCCCAATGGCATCATCGAGTTGATCATTCATCCTCAGGATCGTTCCAAGGCGAGCATGATTGCGTGCCTCGTAGGGCTGAAGTTCAACCAGGCGATGAGCCCGGGCTGTATCCATGGGTAGCTCATTCCTGGCAATGATGCCGTCGACGAGGGCAGCCAGGATTCCAATGTCATCTGGCTCCAGTTCATGTGCTTTCTCCAGTTCCTGGTGGGCCTCGTGGGGGAGGCCCAGTCGCATGAACAGCAGGCCATGACGTTGGTGGAGGCTTGCATCGTCGGGGGCACGTTCAATCGAGGCGGAGGCGGACATCTTCGCCTCTTCGAAGCGGCCGATTTCCTGGAGGGCATAGGCCAGGAGCATGTGCAGATTCGGATCATCCTGGTCTGCAGTGATCGCCTTCTTGAAACTGTCAACGGCACGAGTACCTTTGCCCTGTCTCTGCAACGCAATGCCCAACTGCTGGTGGATCAGGGGACTGCCAGGGTGGGTCTTGGAAAGCTTTTTCAGGGCACGCTCAGCCTTGGGCCATTGCTTGGCCTCCAAGTGGGCTCTGGCCTGCTCGAAGAGTTGATTATCAGGTGTTCTGGGCATGATGGGGCGGCCTCAGGGTACCTGATGGCATCGGGCTTCAAGGGCTTCATAGGGACGTGCTGGGGCAGTTTCAGGCACCAACAGGGGGGTGCATGCACCTGTATTCAGCAGGCACCCAAGGGGCCCTGAGAGGCTTCTGGGAGTCAATGGGCGGCCAGATTCATAACAGCTTTCAATACAGTGAGTTAATGCATGTTTGTTTCAGAACACTTCTCAAAGCCGCTCAATGGCCCTGGGTCCGGGGAAAAGGGCTATAAACAGCACTTTTGGCCTTAAATCAGCAGTTTGTCAGCATGGAGGTGTTGGAAACGGAATAACCGTTAAATCTCGCAAATCCAGTCTTGACAATATGTTCATAAACAGGCACCTTAGTGATGTCCCAATAGGCCAAGTCCTCATGGGGCGAAGGGCTGGTGTGGAAACCCGCCTGGAGAGAGTGAGAAGGAAGTTCCAAAATCATTTGAGCATTGTTGAGGCGCACGCGTTTGCGCTTGAACGACTTAGGCCTTCGGGCCAACAGTGTGTGTAGTGTGTGGAGGAAGTAAATCACATCTTCGAAAGAAGAGAAGAGAGGAAAGGAACTAGAATCATGAACCGATTCGCACTTTCAGCAGCTGGCATCGCCACTGTGTCCATGGGTGGATCAGCCCTGGCAGCCGTCGTAAACGGCGACCATGGTCTGGACCGCTGGGCCGGTGAGCATAGCTGGCAAATCGCAAGTTCTGGTGGCAGCCTTGTCGCCAGCATGTACGTGAGTGGAAGCCTGCTTTACGGCGGCGTAAGCAATATCAGCTTCGTCAGCAATACGGCATCTTCTCACTTCGGCAACGTCTACTTCAACATGGATCTTGCAGCCGGTACCTACACCGTATCAATGCAGGACTCCTATGGTGATGGATGGAACTGGAACTCATACCAGGGTGGTCTGACCATCAGTGGTAGCGCAGTCTCTGGTGGCGTTGCATCAGGTACCGTTACGGGCAGCTCGGCAAGCTTCAGCTTCACCGTCCTCCCGGCACCCGGTGCCATGGCTCTTCTCGGCCTGGCCGGCCTTGCTGGTCGTCGTCGTCGTCGAGCCTGATCAGTCGATGCTGACTCCGACATCCGTCGGACTACCAGTGTCACTGCTCAACGCGTGACTTGAATTCGGCCCGCCCTTCGGGGCGGGCCGATTCTTTTTTGTACGTCACTTGAACACGAGACGTCTGGTGATACGAGGTTCACAGTTGACCAAGCGCATCATCAAGGAGGCGCAGGGTCATGTCGATATCGCCTTCTTCAATCACCATGGGCGGCTTGATCTTGATCACGTTGTGAAGCGGGCCATCTGTGCTCAACAGTACGCCCTGCTGTTGCATGTGGTTGACCAGGCGAGTCGCTTCATGTGCTGCAGGCTCCAGGGTCTCGGGGTCCTTGACGAGTTCTATTCCGAGAAAGAGGCCTTGGCCACGCACATCTCCGACAATTCGATGTCGCTCCTTGAGTTCCCCGAGGCCATCCAGGAACCGGCCGCCAAGTGTACGTGCACGCTCCTGCAGGGCTTCATCCCTGATGACGTCCAAAACGGCCAGGCCGCAGGCGCAGGAGACCGGGTTGCCTCCGAAAGTGGAGAAGAACTCCATGCCGTTGTCAAAGGCATCGGCAACGGCTCTTGTCGTGATGACGGCTCCCATCGGGTGCCCATTGCCGATGGGCTTGCCAAGCACCACGATGTCGGGGACGACGTCGTGCAGTTCAAAGCCCCAGAAGGCGTCGCCGAGTCGGCCGAATCCAACCTGGACCTCGTCGGCGATGCAGAGGCCTCCGGCATTGCGCACGTGCTCGAACGCTTTGGAGAGATATCCGCCTGGCAGAGGGACCTGGCCACCGCATGAGAGGATCGGCTCGGCGAAGAAGCCGGCAATGGCACGTTCGCTTGCGCAGGCCTTGCCGATCTGGTCGGCCACCTCGATAGCGTAGGCGTCGCCGGCATCCTCGCCACGATAGGGCCCACGATAGGCGTCGGGCATGGGCAGCACGTGCACCCAGTCGGCAGGGCCGCTTCCGCCAGGCCCATTGAACTTGTAGGGGCTCATGGCGATGCAGTTGGCCGTGTGCCCGTGGTAGGCGCCATCCAGGACCAGGACGTCCATCGACCCGGTCGCAGAACGAGCAAGGCGAAGTGCCAGTTCATTGGCCTCGGACCCGGAGTTGACGAAGAAGCACGTGTCCAGTCCGGAAGGCATGGTTTCACACAGTCGAGTGGCATACTCCGAAACATGTTCGTGGAGGTAGCGCGTATTCGTATTGAGCTTCGCCGCCTGCGTGGCGATGGCATCGACGACCCGCGGGTGGCAATGGCCGACATGGCAGACATTGTTGACCAGGTCCACATATGGCCTTCCATCGGCTGCATGGAGGTACTGGGCCCGCCCCGAGATGATGTGAAGGGGTTCCTCGTAACTCAGTGACAGTGAGGGCGCGAGGTGCCTGTTACGAGCGGATGCAACATTGCCCGGATCAGCAGGCGGTGATGCGTGGACACGGCATCCGTTGCACAGGATGCCCCTGGCTTGAGCCGGCGCGACAGCAAGGCACATGTTGATCGCCTCCCAGGCGGTGTCCAGGTGCAGATTGCGCATGCCGCTGGTTGGATCGGCGGCCATCCGCTGGGCGTTGATGGTGACGTAGGTCGCCAGTCGTGCCAATGCCAGCGGTAGCAGCAGTTCCTGTTCCTTCAGTTCAAGCGGCCTGCATTCGTCGTACCCCTCGACCAGGGAGGCCGCTGTTTCAAGGGTGACATCCTCCTGCTCGAGTGCATAGGCAAGGGCGAGGCCCAGATCCTGTACGAAGGCCCCATTGAGACAATCGCCGAAATCCAGAAGGCCCACGATCTGGTCACCATCAAGCAGGAGATTCTCGTCGTTGATATCACCGTGCAGGAGTCCTGAGGGACAGTCGGCAAGGTGAGGCAGTGCAAGGGCGGAGAAGAGGTGGAAGCAGTACTCGATGGCCCTGCGCTGATCGGGGTCGTTCAGGAATTCCGCCTTGTCTCTGTGCATGTGTGCCCGTGCCAGATCCCAGTCGTGCGTGCGAGCAGCTGCGGCGAAGTCACGCCCTTCAAGGCCGGCATGCATCCTGGCCATGAAGGCGCCGATGGCACGCAGTCTCGAGGGGGTGGATTCCAGGGATTTCCACGGGGTGCCCGGCAGGTATTCCTGGACTCGTGCGACTCCCTGCAGTTCCCCGGCAGGGATGTTGTTCTGTCCGGACGTTGTCGGAAGGATGCGCGGCACCGGCAGGCCGGCATCGGCCAGGCCGGAGATGATCGCTTCTTCCAGCTCCGGGTCGGCGTGGGTCTCAGTGAGGATCTTCAGCACGACGGAATCACCGGAAGCCATCTCGGCCAGGTAGTTGTGATTCTCTCCGGGAAGGCGGCGCATGCTCGCCGAGAGTCCCCAGTGCTTCTCGAGCAGGGAGTGGGCGAGTTCAGCCTGTTCAACTTCGGTGCCGCTCATTTCAGAAGGGTATCACGGAGTGCGTTCACCTTCTTCAAGCGCAGTGGCTGCAGCCCCCTCGTATACTCCGCCGATAGGCGTCAGCATGAACTTCAACACCATGAAACTGACAGAGCCACTGCTTCGAGCGATCGAAGAAGAGGGCTATGTCGACCCGACTCCAATCCAGAGGCAGGCCATCCCGGAGGCCTTGTCGGGGCGTGATGTGATGGGAATGGCCCAGACCGGTACAGGGAAGACCTGTGCCTTCGCAGTTCCGATCCTCGAATCCTTGTCGGGCGAGTCGGCTGCCGGCCCCGGCCCTCGGGCGCTTGTACTGTGCCCGACCCGGGAACTGGCTACGCAGATTCATGAGCGTTTCTGCGCCTATGGACGTAATCTGCGGCTTCGGCATGTGGTCATGTACGGAGGCGTCAAGCAGGGCAGGCAGGTCGAGTCGATGAAACGGGGCGCCGACGTTGTGGTGGCGACCCCGGGCCGACTCCTGGATCTCGTGGGGCAGGGGCATGTCGACCTGAGTGGAGTCCGGTTCCTGGTGCTTGACGAGGCGGACCGGATGCTCGACATGGGCTTCATCCACGACATCAGGAAGGTCGTGGACCTGCTTCCTGAACGAAGGCAGACGATGTTCTTTTCGGCGACCCTCTCCAGGGAGGTTCGTTCGCTTGCCGAGACGATGCTTGTGGACCCTGCTCGCGTCGAGACGACGCCTGATTCAGTCGCAGTCGACTCCATCAGGCAGGAGGCGTTCATGGTCGAACGCAAGAACCGTCTCCAGTTGCTGAAGCAGTTGCTGAAGGATCGCGAAGTCGGGAAGGCCCTTGTATTCACGCGTACGAAGCATGGGGCAGGCAGGTTGGCAAAGCAGTTGTGGCGTGCGGGCATCGGTGCCGACGCCATTCATGGAAACAAGTCGCAGAATGCACGTTTCAAGGCGCTCGATGCCTTCAGATCGGGTGACAAGCCGATCCTGGTGGCAACCGACATCGCTTCTCGCGGTATCGATGTCGACGACATCACGCATGTCATCAACTACGACATGCCCATCGATGAAGAAACATATGTTCATCGGATCGGACGTACGGCGAGGGCGGGTGCCTCGGGCGTCGCAATAGCGTTCTGCGGAAAGAATGATAAAGATGTCCTTCGAGCAATCAGGGCCTTGCCCGGGAACAGCCTCAAGGAGCACCAGGGACTTCCCCCTCTTGATGAGGACCTTGATTCCACCGACTACCCTGCCTCCATACGAAGAAAGGCCTCTCGAAAGACCATTGCCAAGGAGCGTGCGCGTGACGAGGAGCGTCTCGCTCTGGCGAAGCGGAATGCAAAGGGCAAGTCAGGCAAGAAGCCCGGCAGCGGGAAATCGGCACGCACAGGCAAGCCTGGTGCCAGGAAGGGCAAGGGTTCCGGGGGCGCTTCCGGCCGACGGAAGAAGGACGTTCGTAATCGAGAAGACCAGGCTGAAGATCGGCCGGCCTCGAAGCGGCGGAGAAAGACCGGCAAAGCGGCGAAGATCGGCAAGGCGAAGTGGAAGGCAAAGGCCGCCACGGCTGGGAAGAAGGGCAAGTTGTCCAAGGCACGACGACGCAAGAACTCCGAGGCGACGCCTGGGCATCGAGGCTCACCCGGGTACAAGAAGAAGGTGCGACCAAAGAAAGGTGGAGGCAGGCGTCCATGATCAATAACAACCCGCATGCGCAACTCGTCATTGGAATCATTGCGATTCTGATGTTCTCCCATGCATTGGCAGGCTGCACGTCCAATCGTGCTGTTACAACGGTCACCACGCGACAGGTGGACATGTTGCAGCAGCAGGCGTTGGCCGAGCAGATAGCACCTGGGCGCGAGGCCGTCATCTCCTCGGTGGAGAGCCCGCCGAACATGGTGGGCAAGTGGCACTGGCATCCATCGGAGACCTTCCACTACTACCTGGCAGGCCGCGTCGAGATCGAGTTCCGAGACGGGACCAGGATTATCGGGGTGCCTGGTCGTGTGAACCACGTGCCCTACGGGGCCTGGCATCGTGCAATCACGGGTGAGGAAGGTGTTCGACTCATCATCTTCCGNGTTCACCAGACAGGCGAGCCGGTCCGCCANCTCGAGGAGCATTCGCACGCANCAGGGGAATGANGAGGCNGCCGTAGCGCATGACAAACCCCAGGGTCTCGCGGCCCTNGGGTCNTGTGAATAGCGGGGACAGGATTCGAACCTGCGACCTCCGGGTTATGAGCCCGACGAGCTACCAGACTGCTCTACCCCGCAATCGAGCCGCGGAGTATACCAAAAGGTCGAGCATGGCCCGTTCAAAGGTCGATAGATGCGTCTGATGGGTCGTTTCCTTCATGTGTTCAGGAGGGTGGATCCCGGGTGGATGTTCATCATCTCCGGGCTGGTCATCTGCTCGACTGCACTGCTCGTACCTGCACAGCGTGAACTGGATGAAACACGAAGGCAACTGTCAGTGGTGAAATCCCAGGAGCAATGGGCGGTCAATCGCCTGGCTGCCTACGACGACTTCGTGATGCAACTTGACAATCAGGATCCCGGCCTCATCAAGAGGCTGGCATTGCGCAGCCTCAACATGCTTCCCAAGGGGGATACTCCCGTCCTGATGGACATGGGCGCAAGCGAGGCCTCGGTCGAACAGTGGATCGAATCCACTCTTCCTGAGCCCGACCTTGGAGGGGGCGTGGGTATGCCGAGCATCCTGGCGATGATCACGTCCGGCCCATTTCAGCCATGGTTCCTCGCCTTCGGCGTGGCCTGCATCTTCATCGGCCTGCTGACGAGCATCGAAACGCGTGCTTCTCGTCCAGGTGGAGATATGTCGCCCGGATGAACATTGGAAACGATCGATGTTTCTGAAGGCCTTGGAAACTAGATTCCGGGCATGCAGAAGGGTGTGTCGAATGATCGTGACAAGGCAGCGTGGAGACGGCTTCTTTCCACGAACGGCATCGGTGTGGAGACGGCAAGGCGCCTGGTTCGGGCCATGGGCTCGCCGGCCAAGGTCATCGGGGCGACACGGGAGATGCTCAGGAAGAGCACTGGGCTGGGTTGGAGCCGGGTCGATCGAATCATCGCGGCAATAGGTCAGCAGGATCTCGAAGCTGAAGAGCGCTGGCTCGCCTCGAATGGCGGGGTCCTCCTCCCTTTCGGTGACTCCATGTATCCAGGGCGTCTTGTTCATCTGCCGGATCCTCCTGCAATGCTTCGGTGCATGGGTGACCCGTCGCTGCTTTCATCTCCATGCGTCGCCATGGTGGGGACCCGACGATGCACAGCGATGGGACTGAGGCAGACCGGGCGATTCGTGCAGGGGTTCGTGGAAGCGGGCTGCGTCGTGGTCTCTGGCGGAGCTCGAGGAATCGATGCGGAAGCACATCGTGCCGCTCTTCGTTTCGGCGGAAGAACGGTTGCGGTTCTTGGCGGCGGCCTTGCCTGTCCATATCCACTTGAACATGAAGACATGTTCAATCGAATCACGTCTTCAGGAGGCATGGTTCTCAGCGAGGTATCGGTCTACCAGGAGCCGCGGCCAGGTCTCTTTCCACGTCGGAACAGGATCATCAGTGGACTGTCGATGGCCGTCATCATCATCGAGGCCCCGGCTCGAAGTGGCGCGATGATCACTGCGAGGATCGCGGTCGAGGAACATGGGATCGATGCGATGGCCGTGCCCGGCCCGGCCGATGCATGGACTTCATCCGGCTGCCATCGCGCAGTACAGGAGGGCTGGGCGCACCTTGTTACATCTCCAGAAGATGTTCTCAGGTTGCTCGAGGAAGATTACTCAACGCGATCGCTGCTTGGGGAGTGAGAGCGGTTCTTGACCTCAATACCTGCGCATGACCCCGATGAGAGTTCCCTGGATCTGGCAATCCTTGACGATGATTGGCTTGTACTCGGGGTTGGCCGGCTGGAGGCGTATGCGTCCATCGGGTTCCTTGAAGAAGGTCTTCAGGGTCGTTTCGCCGTCCGGGAGAAGAGCGATGACACGCTGCCCGGTCTTCGCGACACTCGTTCTCTGGACAATGACGTAATCTCCGTCGAGAATTCCTTCATCCTTCATTGAATCGCCTTCGACCTGGAGGGCAAAGGTTCCTCCCTGGTCGCTGATGCGCGTGCCGAAGAGGTTCTCCACGTCGAGTTGATCATCCTGCTGGAACTTCTCAATCGGCATGCCAGCGGCAATGCGACCGAGAAGCGGATACCTGAGGGATTGTTCTTCGTCCGGAAGGACGGAGTCATCACATATCGATAAAGAGCGAGCCTTGTTCGGTTCGCGTGAAATGACGCCCTTTCGAACGAGCGCTTCCACGTGTTCGAAGACCGTGACCTTGCTGACTCCGATTTCGTCGGCCAGTTCCTGCATTGTCGGCGAGAAGCCGTTGGCCAGGCGATAGTCTCGAATCAGGTTCAATATCTGAAGCTGCTTGGGTGTGACATTCATGTGGTGCATCCATCCTGGCAATGGGTTGTACCCGGGTGACTGGAAGGTCCCGGGAGGTGTCCAAGTTCCTGACGGTAAGAACATCGTCATTGTTTCCCAGGCGTCGCGTTTCCATGCATACTGCATGGACATCGTCGGCGGAGGGAGTGCAACGAACGACATGCTCATCGATAGTGCATGCGCGTTCATCACCCGTCTTGCCGCTGGAAGCACCACTCCTGAACGTCTGTCCGGCACGATCAATGTCCGTTGAGCAATGATCAATGCCGAGCAGTCGCTCTAGGAGAGTCTGTGGGCCCAGGAGAAGCGATGAGAATCGCTTCCGCCTGGTCCGTTGAAGGTTCGGCAGGGGAGCGGAGGCGACGAGTCGTCGTCCACGCCCGAAATATGCCCTGCCGTAGGATCCACCTGGTCCGGTCTGGAGCAAGGGCACGTTCTCGCCTGGAGCTTCGGCTGAACGTTCCCTCAATGCACTCATCGTTGTTGCACTGAAACCTACCATGGTGAACTCCTCCATTCTGGGCCGGCTTGGCCATGGGGCACTCCCTTCCCTCGGGGTGCTGCCCCACGGACCCCCAACATATGGGGGTAGTGTGCCGGCGTGCTTCCATCTCGACCAGACAGATCTGGCCTCTTGAGAAACATCATCGGAATTGATGTCAGGTAAACGTTAGTATAACAGGAACCAAACATCAAATTGTGCCTGGTGACCCTGTGGCGGGGTCAAAGTCCGGATATCAGGTCGAATATGAAAATCACAGGGTCCGAAGTTTCATGTCCAGGATGCCCGTCTTGGTACCTTGCAAATCGTGTCTGAATGCATCACATCACCCCCCTTGGAGCTCCCTGGATCCGCACTGGAACACTGGATGCTTTCAGGTGATCTCGTCTACCTCAATCATGGAAGCTTTGGTGCACGGCTCAAGGCAGTACATGAGCACCAGGAAGGATTGAGGGAGGCCCTTGAGGCTTCGCCTGTGATGGGAATGGACGAGGACATGGTTGATCACATGCCTCGAATAAAGTCCTCTCTTGGATCCTTCCTGGGCATGGATCATGATGGCATAGGACTCGTACAGAATGCATCTGAAGCGGTCTGCTCGGTGCTGAGGTCGATCAAATTCGAGCCCGGTGATGAAATCATCTGCACTCGACATGCCTACAACGCGGTTCTGCAGTTGCTCAGGTACATCTCGTCCAGGCATGACATAACGCTTCATGTGGTCGATATCACTCTGCCAGTGTCCTCTCGAGAAGAGGTCATGACTCCAGTCATATCGCGCCTTGGTGAGAGGACCAGGCTTGTGGTCGTCGACCAGGTGACGTCTCCCACGGCCCTTGTTCTCCCGCTTTCATCCCTGCTTGCCGAATGCCGTTCACGTGGCATCGATACGCTTGTTGATGGAGCACATGCTCCTGGAATGATCGAACTGGACATCTCGTCTCTTGGCGCAACCTGGTATGCGGGCAATCTCCACAAGTGGGTCTGTGCACCGATCGGGGCAGGTTTTCTCTGGACCGATCCATCTCGCCTCGACCAGACTCATCCCGTGATCATCAGTCACGGATACGAGGAGGGGTACGCCCAGGAATTCGACTGGCAGGGAACCAGGGACATGACGGCGTGGAGGACCATTCCCTTTGTCATCGACTGGGTCGAGGATGCCTGGGGCTGGGATACCCTGCGGTCACACAACTCCGCCCTTGCCAGATGGGCCCATGAAATGATGACCGATGCTCTTGCCGTTGAGCCGCTCTCTCCGCTTGATGGATGCATGCTCGGCTCGATGGCGGCCATGCCGCTTCCCCCGGGAATCCAGGAACGCTTCGAGGACCTCCAGTCCATGCAGAAATGCCTGCGGCATGAGCATCGAATCGAGGTGCCGATCATGGAACTGGGCGATCGGTGGTTCGTCAGGGTGTCTGCGCAGGCCTACAACCGCCCTGGAGACTACGAAAGCCTCGTACATGCGCTCCAGCAGATGGCCTGAGCACACCTGAGGGGCATTCAAGGTCCTTTTTGAACAACCGGGAAACCGTCCTCGTACTTCTTTCGAAGCCAATTGCCGGTTATGCAACCTGGTCCGATTGCGTCAGCCTCAATGGCTGGAGGCCTTGTTCGGGTCATGAGGAGCGGCGTCTTGCCCAAGGCAGGCATTTTCAGTCCGGGGCGTTGAACCAGCGAAATACCGATCCAACATGCAGTAGCACGCCGATGGTAGGCGTGGATATCGCTTGGATCCATGTCCAAAGGGCAAGAGGAGAGTCGATGCCAGTGAAGATCAGCAACCTGCTCAGGGGAGCGGCCGTTTCAGCGGGACTGCTGTTTGCTACGGCTGCCTCGGCTGACATAGCGTCGTTCACCTTCGATGACATCGACTACTACGCGGGCGTCTTCACCGTCGTCGACGAGTTCGACACGGGCTTCGCTGGTGACCCGATCATCTCGCTGCACCTCACGGACATCGCACTCGAGACCTATGACAACACCGGGCAGCCCAACTGGGCGAGCGAAGCGCTCCTGGCGATCGACCTTGCGGATGCCGACGGAACGGATCTCCTCTACTTCTTCGCCCCGTTCGAGAGCGTGGATGACCATGGAGTCTTCACCATCGAGACCTGGTACGAGGATCTCGCGGGCAGTGGCTACTTCGTACCCGACGATGGAATCATCACCGTGTACGCGATTGGAAGCTGGACGGATGGCACCGGCCTTCCCGCGGGTACATGGCTGGAAGGCCTCATGGAGGTGGAGTTCGGAATCCCGGCTCCCGGCGTGATCGTGCTGCTGCTGGGAGCAGGCCTTGCAGTTCGGAGGCGAAGGCGAACCTGAAGAACGTTGAAACTGTCTGGCTCTGGCACGGTGTCGTCCGCTTCCATACCGACAGGCCAGACAAGCGAACAGGGCTCGGTTCAGAGTTGAACCGGGCCCTGTGTTTCTTTTGGGGGCCGCCCAGTTCAGTGTGCGACGACGATCATGTCCATTGACTCAAACTCCCTCCGCGCCATCGCTGCATGGTTCCTGGATGTGAAGGAGCCTACATGAACGAGGTAGAGGGTTGCTCCGTGACGATCCATTCGAGTGCGGACTACTGGTGTAGAGACGCCCGCATTCCTGGCACTGCGCAGAAGATCATCGCAGGCTCGTCGAGCGCCACCTTCGTCGCGGTAGGCGCCTGCCTGAAGCGTGAACCTGCCGGAAGACTGTGACTCGAGTGCTTCGGTCGAGGCTCGCGGTCGAGGCCCGGGATTGCCGGTGTCGTCGACGCGAGCAGCCCAGAGCCTGGCCCGGTCTTCTCGGCCGGCTTCTCTCCATGCATTGACAGCATGCTCGGCGCATTGACGGCGGTCTTCACCTTGAAGCTCGTCCCAGGCACGTTCGAATTGGACTGCGGCAACGGCAGGTTGCCCTGCATTGACGAGGCACTGGCCGGCCATCGCACGAGCCCGAGCGGCAAGGAGCGGTTCCGGGGAGCCCGAGGCTACCTCGAAGGATTCAAGGGCAGCAGCATTGTCGCCAAGTCGCTGGCTGCAGAGGCCCATGATCCAGGCGGCCTCGTAGGAGTCTGCATCATCACGCTGGAGGACCCTCCTGGCCTTGAGCCTCGCAAGGCTCAGGTGTCCGGCGTCGTACTCCTGGATAGCGGGCTGAAGGCTGCTGGACCTCTGGGAACTGCATCCTGCAAGCAGCAGGCAGGCGAGGGCAAGCAGTGAACATCGAATGAGCGGCATGGAACGTCTCCGTTCAGGCCGTCGGGCCGGGACGGCGATACACTGGGATCTGGATAGGCCCAATGGCTGTATCGGACGTATTTTGGAACTGACGCCAATCGGAAGGGACCTGGAAGCATGGATATCGCCAGACCGATCCTACGGCAGTGGCTGACCCACCCCCTCAGGACGTTTGTTGTCGATGACATCAGGTCGTGGAAGGGTCTGATGCTGTGGCTGGCATCACAGCACGTGGCGAAGGCCGTCTCCAACGTGTCCAGCAGGGAGCGGGTGGGCATCTACCTGCCGACATCGGGAGCTACACCAGCGGCGATGGCGGCTTCGTGGCTCCTGGGCCGAACAGTCGTTCCACTGAACTACCTCCTCAGTCGGGATGAACTGGACTACATCATCAAGGATGCCGAACTGGACGTGATCGTGACGGCGGGCCCGATGCTCAAGCGTTTCGGCGACCTTCCTGGAGACGCCCATGTGATCCGGATGGAAGAGCTCCCGATGAAGCGAATACCCCGTATTCATCGAATCAAGAGCCGCCCGTCGGATTTCACGGCAGTCCTGCTCTACACCTCCGGAACATCCGGCAGGCCCAAGGGGGTCATGCTGACGAACGAGAACCTCGTGACCAATGTCGCCCAGTGCACCAGGTGGGCCAGGTTCAGCAGGTCGAATGGGTTCCTGGGAGTTCTGCCGCAGTTCCACAGCTTCGGGATGACCGTGACAACCCTGCTTCCCATGACACTCGGCTGCCGTGTTTCCTACACGGCGCAGTTCAAGGTCTCCCGCGTCCTGGAGCTGCTCAGGACCCAGCGGCCCACTGCATTCATGGCCATACCCTCGATGTACAACGCGCTGCTGCAGGCCAAGAGTGCAACGGCCGAGGACTTCAGATCTCTTCGATACGTCGTCTCCGGTGGTGAGCCGCTTCCCGACGCCGTGTACGAGGGGTTCAAGGAGCGATTCAACGTCACCATCTGCGAGGGGTACGGCTTGACCGAGACTTCGCCTGTGACGAATTGGACTCTCCCGGAGGAGGAGCGACGTGGCACGGTCGGGAGGCCGCTTGATGGCGTCGAGGAGATCATCGTCGACGAGGAGGAGAATCGACTCGGTCCCGGCGAGGACGGTGAAGTGAGAATACGAGGCAAGAACATCATGGCCGGGTATTTCAAGCTTCCGGAAGCCACATCAGCGGCGTTCGATGACAATGGCTTCTTCCGAACGGGCGACATGGGCAGGATCGACGAGGACGGTTTCCTCTCGATCACCGGTCGCATCAAGGAAATGCTCATCATCTCCGGCGAAAACGTGTTCCCGAGGGAAATCGAGGAAGTCCTGAACAGGCACCCATCCGTGTCCGCCGGCGCCGTCGTCGGCCAGCAGGATCCGGCTCGCGGGGAAGTTCCCATCGCCTTCGTTGAACTGGTGGAGGGCGCTGAGTTCGACCCACAGGAGTGCAGGACGTTCTGCAGGAAGACGCTCGCCCCCTTCAAGGTGCCTCGCGAGATCCATGTGCTGGAATCGCTGCCGAGGAACCCGACCGGGAAGATCATGCGTCGTGAACTGATGCAGGAGGTGGCCCGGTGAACCACCTGAGGCTTGCGCACAGCCCGGATCCGGATGACGCCTTCATGTGGTGGCCCCTGGTCGGCCTCGATGGCGAAGGGCCGCAGGTCGATACCGGCTCATGGTCCTTCGAACTGGTTGCCGAGGACATCGAGACCCTGAATCAGCGGGCGGAGGCGTCGGAATACGACATCACGGCCATCAGTTGTGCGCAGTATCCCCGTGTGTCCGATGCATACGCATTCACCGCCTGCGGAGCTTCTCTCGGTGACGGGTATGGTCCCAAGCTCGTGTCCCCGAAACACGACGATCTCGAGACGCTTCTTTCACAGAAGCCGGTCATCCTTGTCCCGGGGGAGCGTACGAGTGCCCTGGCCGCAATGCGCCTCATGTGTCCCGACGACTCGTTCACGTGGAAGGCCGTCGAGTTCGAGTCGATCGCTCCGCGTCTTCTCGCGGGGGAAGCCGATGCCGGCGTTCTCATCCATGAAGGCCAGTTGACCTGGCAGGATGACGGGCTGCACCTGGTCGCCGATCTCGGTGCATGGTGGGAGCAGGAGACCGGGTTGCCGCTTCCACTCGGGGGCAATGTCATTCTTCGATCGATCGAGGATCGTTTCGGGGCTGGCTCCCTGGCGGCGATCTCCGCGATTCTGCGCAGCTCGGTCGATTGGGCCCTGGAACACAGGGAGGAGTCGCTCGGCTATGCCCTGCACTTCGCGAGGGGGCTCGACATCGAGCGGGCGGACAGGTTCGTCGAGCTGTACGTGAACCACTGGACCCTCGACTTCGGTGCTCGGGGGCAGGAGGCTGTTGCCCGGTTCCTCGGCGAGGCCGCATCGCGTGCGATCCTCCCGAAGCCTGGTTCCATCGATTTCATCGCCCCAGGGGTGCTCGAGGAGAAATCCTGACAGTCGTCCATGCAGGTTGTAGGCTGTCTCCATTCACAGGCAGAGGTGCTGCATGTCCCAGCTTCCACAGGAAACCCAACAGGGATACGAAGCGCCCTTTGTGCGCCAATTCAGCATCTTCCTGGAGAACCGTGTCGGCCGTCTCCTCGACGTACTTCGCCTGTTCGACGATGCCGAGAACCTGACCATCCACGGCCTGGCGGTCATGGAGTCGTCCGATTGTGCTGTCGTGAGGGTCGTCGTGGACAACGACGACGTGGCGAGATCGATGTTGCGCAACAGCACCTATGCCTTCGCTGAGACGGATCTGCTCGTCGTGGAACTGACGGATGATCTGCCGATGTCGATGCTCTGTCTCTATCTCCTGGGGGCCGAGTTGAACATCCACTTCATGTACCCGCTTCTGGCGACGGGACATGAGGCGAGCGGTGGACGGATCGCTCTCTGCGTCGACGACAACACCTTCGCGGGGCAGATTCTGCTTCGAAAGGGCTTCAGGCTTCTCGGGTCGGGAGACCTGGATTCCTGACTGGAGTCACGGGGCGGACGGGGATGTTCCGGAAGACGTTGAAGTCCATGCTCGGTACGTCGTGCCGCTTCCATCAGGAAGAAGGATGTCGAAGTCCGCTTCCGGCACATCGCCGCTGGTGAGCTCGATCGAGTCGATCCGTTCGCCGCCGCGAAGGGAGCGAATCACGTCGAGCCCTTCGACGACATGTCCGAACACGGGATTCAGTCCGTTGAGATGCATCGTCGGTGCATGGGTGATGTAGAACTGGCTGCCGATCGACTTGTCCGCGGATATCCTCGGCATCGCGATGCTGCCGGAGAAATGGTCGCGTGCTCCCGGTTCGGTCGCTTCATTTACGATCGAGTAGCCCGGTCCGTGGTATGAGGGGTAGGCCTGATCGGTCGGGATGCCTCCCTGCGCCATGAACCCGGGCGCAACATTGTGGAACCAGGTGTCCTCATAGAATCCGTCCCGCGCAAGAGCGGTGAAGTTCGCAACCGTGACAGGGGCACTGTCCCTGTAGAGCTCGATGATGACGGGCCTTCCGTCGATGGTCATCGTGACCCGTGGGTTCGTCCCGGAGGCGACCTCTGATGACCGGATGGCCTGCTCCTTCTTCCACGACTTGAGTATCGCCGGGCGGAGATCGAGCCTCATGTCACGGTCGAGATTGTTGGAGTTCGCCTCCTGGTCGTCGTTCGCCTGCAGTTCGATGAGGTGACGTATGGAAGCATCGAACCTGTGCTCGGCGTAGAGGCAGTCGGAGTACATGACTCCAATGCCCGGATCCATGAGCAGGTGCTGACCATGTTCCTCGATGAAGTCGATGGCGTCCTTGAATCTAGCCGCCTGGCGAAGTCGCCGCATGTATTCCATCTTGACATCGTCCGATTCCGGAAAGGTATCGAGGAGGCGTCGGCCCAGTTCGATGCCCCGGTCGGGATTCGTGTGGCCGACGGCGCCGACGAGACCGGTGGCGGCGACAGTGGCCTCGTCAAGTGCGAGATATTGATCGAATTCCCGGTCAACCTGTTCTGGATTGGTCGCTTCCAGGTATCCGTAGAGGCCCAGTGGGTAGGCACGCTTGTCGGGAGCTGCCGCCATCAGTTCCCGAAGGACGCTCATGGTTCTTGCAGGATTGGATTCGTGGTGGATCGAAGCCCATTCCATCCCTTCGAATATCCGGAAGGGCTCTCTCAGAATGCCAACCCTGTACTGGGCGTCCGCCTGGTCGATCCTGTCGAGCATGACCAGGATCTTCGCGGCAACGATGAAGCCTTCCACGCCATTCTCGAAGCGGGAGTTGTACTCGTCCACATCTGCCAGCAGGGCTTCCGCCGCCTCGACATCAACCTGGCCGGCCCGAGCCGTGTCCTGTGCCAGAGCATGCCTCCTGGCATTGAGTCGCTCGATCTCGGACTGTTCCTCATCCTGAGCGGCGGGGGAAGGAAGGGCGAGGAGGCCAAGGCAGAAGAGTGCTGTGAGGACGAGCCTGTTCATGGGGTGGGGTACTCGCATGAGGTTCGATCGGTTTCCCACACCCGGACCCCGGACAGCCTGCCCGACGGAGCGTCGAGATGTGCATCCAGGAGGTGGTAGCAGGTGGCCGCGATGTTCTCCAGGGTCGGGTTCAGTTCCTTGAAGGCATCGACGTCGAGGTTCAGGTGCTTGTGGTCGAGCAATGACAGGACCCGGGTCTCGACGATCGTGTCGAGTTCGACGACGTTCATCGCATCGTCGCCGGCCGGAATGAGTACCCGGACTTCCAGTTCATAGTTGTGCCCATGCCCGTTGGGATGGGAGCATTTTCCGAACACGGCGTAGTTCCCCTCGTCGTCGAGGTCCGGGTTTCTCAGCCAGTGAGAGGCCGAGAAGGTGTATCTGCGGGCAAGGGTGGCCTGGTTCATTTCGGGGCATTCCATTCGAACTTCATGATAGGGGGAGAGCCTCAGGCCGAGTAGGTCAACCGTCGAGTCGAGGCTCGAGTCGACGGCTCCATGAAGCAGTTTTACCAGTCGGGCCGCCGAAGCGGGTGCCGGACCTGTCATGGCATCGGCGAGCATGGGGACGCATTTCTCCCGGACCTGCCGGTCGATTTCGTGAATCTCCTCGACGTATCCGCTCGTGGCATCGAGGGGGCCGACGCACCTGACGTCGATTTCGAAGTAGGCGCCGATCCCCTCGGTGAGGGGAGTGCCCGCATACGTGTTTGGACCTTCGACAAGGTGTTCCAGGTTCGCGGGCACCTGCATTCGAATCGTTCGAGTCAAACTGGGCGTGCTCATGGAAAGTCCCTTGAAAATGTGTGAAAGCCCCATTGACACGATCAGCGGGTCTTGTACTGTGGATTCTAGTCGTGGCCGACGGCCGCGGCCATTCACCTTGCCCCCGGAAGGGCTCGGTATGAAGCTCTGCTTCTGCCGGGCCTTTTTCTTTGTACTGGCGCCTTGTGCTGCAGGAGGGGAAGACGTGCTCAACGTTCCAGGTCACATCATCTCACTGATGGCGGTATGTCTTCTTGTCACCGCCGGCTGCAGTACTCCGACTGCCTCCATCGCGGCGAATGATTCATGGACGACTGTTGCGCCTGGCCTGGCGATCGAGTCCGAGCGACGGATGGTCCGCATCAGGTGCTGGAGTTGTCTGGACCGGGGCTTTCTCGAACAGGTGCTCTGTTCACCTGGGACTCGCGAGCATGAATCTCTTCTCGTGACCGATGTCTCTCCATCTTCGATTCATGCGGCGCTGTTGCTGGCAGGTCACGAGCCCGGGTCGCCCGGTCGCTGGCGGGAAAGTGGAACCCGGGTCGAGCTGCTTCCGCCGAAGGGTGACATGGTGAGCGTCACGGTCGAATATGAAGCCGGTGATGGGAGTGGACGGATACGCGAGCCGGTGTCGAACTGGATCGCCGAGCTCAAGGACGGCGGTGCCTTTCCAACGAGCACCTGGGTGTTCGGCGGAAGCATCATTCTCGAGGAGGACGAGATGGTGGGGGACGCTTCCAACTACCTCGCCGATCATTCCGGATCGGTGATCGGCCTCGTGACCTTCGGGGACGAACTGCTCGGGCTCCCGAGCGTCATCCCGGATGCCGCCCTCGTCCAGGAGCCGGAGTGGGTGGTGCGAATCGAGCACGTCCCGGCCCCCGGTACGGAGGTCCAGGTCATCCTCTCCCCGGTTGAGGGTGCTCAGCCGGCTTCTGGAAGGGAGGAAGGGGCCAGTTCGGAGGGCTGATCCATCCTCCAACTGGCACAGAGGGCGACGGCAATGGCATCGCTGACATCATGGGGTTCAGGGCGTTCGAGGAGGCCCAGGTGGCACCTGACGGCTTCCTGGACCTGGAGCTTGGTTGCATGGCCATTTCCCGTGACGGCCTTCTTGACGGCGGTCGCCGTGAAGTCCAGGACCTGGATCGACCTGGCTCCTGCGGCCTGGAGAATCACACCGCGGGCGTGCCCCATCATGATTGCTGTTCGAGCACGCTGGTAGCGGGCGAAAAGTGACTCGACGACGATGCAGTCCGGGGACAGGTCCTCGATGGTCGCATCGAGATCCGAATGCAATGTACTGAGCCTGGTTGGAAGTGGGAGGCGAGCATCGATTCGGAAGACGCCCGCTTCGACGAGGGTGGCGGCGACGCCGGATGTTTCGACGTCAAGGCATCCATAGCCTGTGCACCGGAGACCTGGATCGATTCCGAGGATTCGCATGAGGGAACACCTGCCCCTCTCATCGGCTCATGGCGGCCTCGCCCTTCGAAGTACGCTCATCAAGCTCGATGACACCGTCGCGAAGGCGTATGACGCGATCACAGCGTTCGGCGATCGATTCATCATGTGTCACCATGACGATGGTCAGTCCTTCCCGATGAAGCTCGTCGAGAAGAGCGAGGATGTCCTCACCCGTCGATGAATCGAGGTTTCCCGTTGGTTCGTCGGCGAGGAGGACCGCCGGGTTTGTCACGAGCGCACGGGCGATGGCGACTCGCTGCTGCTGACCTCCGGAGAGCTCGTTTGGACGGTGTCCAAGGCGATCGCCGAGGCCGACTCGCTGGAGGATCTCGATGGTGCGTTTCTGGCGCTCGAGCCTCGGAATCGCCTGGTAGAAGAGGGGGACCTCGACATTCTCGATCACCGTCAGGGCGCCGATCAGGTTGAATGCCTGGAATACGAACCCGATGCTTCTGCCTCGAACCGTGCTCAGTTCCTCGTCGGACATCGATGCGATGTCGCTTCCATTGATGAAGCACGAGCCTGAGGTCGGCTGATCGAGGGCGCCGATGATGTTCATCATGGTGCTCTTGCCCGAACCGGAAGCCCCCATGATCGCCACGTACTCGCCCCTCGAGATGTCGAGGTCGATGTTCTTCAGCGCCTCGACGAGGATGGAGCCGTCGGGCTTGAAGTAGGTTCTCGTGATTCCGGCAAGGCTGATGACCGCGGCATCGTCCGGAGCTGTGGGGGACTCTTCGCTCATCACCAGATTCTAGGGCTTCCCGGAGTGTTCGACATGGATCTCGAGTCGATACACTGGCCCCATGTCCGAGCCGGATCGAGCGAGGTTTCTTGAGCAAGCGGGGGAGTGGGATCTCGTCCCGGTGACGAGGCGGCTGCTCAGCGACCAGGTTACGCCAGTACTCGCATATCGTCGCCTTGTATCAGCAGACGATCGTCGCACCTCGAGTTTCCTTCTCGAATCGGTCGATGTCGGAGGCACCGTCGGCCGGCATTCGATCCTCGCGGCTCGACCGGTCATGGAGATCCTGGCCCGAGGCAACGAGGTCCAGTCGATCGATCATCGCGACGGTTCACGAAGAACATGGGAGGAGGTGGACCCCCTCCGCGTGCCGGCCGAGATCGATTCCGGACGCCGAGTCGCATCCTTCGACGGGGCCGAGCATCGCGACCTCCCGGGGTTCTCGGGGGGCTGGTGCGGGTACGCCGGATATGACACGGTTCGGTACACGGAGCCTGATCGACTCGGGTTCGATGCTGCGCCTCCGGACGACCGGGAACTGCCGGACATGCATTTCGGTCTCTTCCGCGATGTCGTCATATTCGATCACGTCGAGAAGATGCTGACCATCATCTGCTATGTCGCAGTCGATGAACATGGCTCAGCGGAGGCTGCATGGGAGGCTGCGCAGGGATCGCTGGACGAGGTCGCCGAGAGAATCCAGGAGCACACTGTGCCGCTGACGGGCGGTTCGATCTCGATCGACCTGGCCAGCCCTCCGTCGGATCCCGGCGATTCCAACATGGCGCGTGAGGACTTCGAGCGTGCCGTCGAGACATGCCGCGAATACATCCGTGCCGGCGATGTGTTTCAGGTCGTCCCATCGCAGCGATTCAACAGGACGACGAAGGCCGATCCTTTCACCATCTACCGGTCCTTGAGAGTCGTCAATCCAAGCCCGTACATGATCTATCTGCAGACGCCCGAGGTCATTCTCGTCGCATCGAGCCCCGAGATCCTCTGCAGGGTCGATGGTTCACTGGTGGTCAGCAGGCCACTGGCGGGAACACGTCGGCGAGGAGGTACGCCGGCTGAAGATGAACGGCTCGCCGAGGATCTCAGGAATGACGAGAAGGAGTGCTCCGAGCACACGATGCTCGTCGACCTTGCGCGAAACGACCTTGGCCGGGTGTGCGAGCCCGGCAGCGTCAAGGTCGATCGCCTCATGGACGTCGAGTACTACAGTCACGTCATGCACCTGAGCTCGACCGTCACCGGGTCACTCAGGAAATCGCTCGATGCATGGGATGCCTTGAGACAGTCGCTGCCCGTTGGAACCGTGAGCGGTGCACCCAAGGTCCGGGCGATGGAGATCATCGACGAGTTGGAGACGACGCGGCGGGGCCCCTATGCGGGGGGGATCGGGGGCATCGGCTTCGACGGCTGCATGGACATGGCCATCGCCCTGCGGACATTCGTCATTCCCAACAGGTGCGATGGGGGGAT
Source organism: Phycisphaerae bacterium (assembly GCA_002722935.1). Taxonomy (GTDB): domain Bacteria; phylum Planctomycetota; class Phycisphaerae; order Phycisphaerales; family SM1A02; genus SP202. The sequence goes on from PBMX01000006.1 coordinate 26,901, forward strand.
GTGGACGGTGTCGATGCAGGCCGGCGCCGGTGTCGTCCTGGATTCGGATCCAGCAACCGAGTACGAGGAAACGGTCAACAAGGCCGCTGCGCTCGGTCGCGCCATCGACCTTGCGGAGTCGACCTTCGACCAGTCCTGACGCGCTGCTTCATTCTCCGGACATGGCCTCGTCGAGTTCCTTGAGATGGGCCCTGATGCCGTCCATTCCACGGTCGAGGCGCAGTCCAAGCTCATGCTCAAGCTTCGAATCGTTGAACATGTTCCTTGGACGTGTCGGGGACTCGCCTTCCGGAGGAGATTCGAGCCCCAGGACCTCGCAGGCCATCGCAGCCCAGTCGGACCACCTCGCGTAGCAGTCGGCAAGATGATAGATGCCTGGTTTGTCCGCCGGCTTCGTCAAAGATCGTTCGATCGCATCGGCGACATCGTCCACGTGCACGAACTTTCCTCCACCTGAGCGATCGTATGGCCTGCCATTCTTGAGATCCTCGAGGATCGGGAATCCGATCGATCTCTTCAGGGTGGGATCGATGCCGTAGACGGCGGCGGGGCGCAATGAAACGAATGAGAGCCCGCGGGAAGCATGAAGAGCCCAGAGATGGGTTTCGATCGACGCCTTCAGAGCTCCGTACATCGTGCCGGGCCTCATTGGATGTTCGTCATCGACATCACCCTTCCATCGATCCAGCATGTGATGGTGCACGGCGACGGAGCTGATGAACACCGTGCGGATGCCCGCCTTTGCGGCCTTGTCGAACAGCAGGAGGGTCGATGCGAGGTTGGATGCAAAGTGGGACTCGAGGTCGTCCTCCTTGAGGGGAGTCCAGTCAACAGCGTTGTGGACGAGTACCTCCGCCCCCTCGAGCAGATCGTCGAAGCGCTGGGCCTCATCCATGCCGCCGATGACGGTTCGATCAATTGAATCAACCACGTGGCTGGTGCGGCTCGTGGAGCGGATTTGGGCCGTGATGTCGTGGCCGGCGGCTGCAAGACGTCGAACGGCTGCGGATCCTATGAACCCGGAGACCCCGGTGAATGCTATGCGCATGGGAGAAACCCTCGTATGAAGGGGGGTACAATACAGCTCCTGCTCGAGGAGGGCATCGTTGATGGCCGGTGAACCATTGCACAACCCGAGGGCGATTCGCCCGCGGAGGTCCAGGCGCTGGATTCGCTGGGTCGCCTGGGGGAGTCTCGCCTGCCTTCTCCTCCTTGGCGCCGGCGTCTTCATCCTGACTCGGCCAGGGGTCTACACGTCGCTGGTGGCATCGGGTCTGTCGAATCGGCTCGGGGCGGACGTCCAGATCAGGGAGGGCAGCTGGGAGGGGGGCACCACCTTCAAGTTCAGCGGGATTACGGTTCGTGCAATCGACCTCGATGGAGTCCCGGGTGAAATCGCCAACATCGAGACCCTTGTCCTGACCTTGAATCCGGGAGGCATTCTCGGAAACGAGGCGATCGTGCAGGATGTGGCGGTCGGACCTGGAGTGCTGCGAGTGGCCGAGCATGTCGTCGACGGGTCGGACATCAACATTGCACGCCTCTTCAGGAACCGGGGAGATCCTTCGCGAGGCGGCGGTCGAGTACAGGACGAGGCGCTTCCAGCCCTTCCGCGATCGATCATCATGAATTCAATTCTCCTTGAGACCGGACGATATTCAGGAGACGCCTTCTTTCTGAAAGGAAGGATGTCCCTCTCGGGATCGGTGAGACCCGACCCAGAGAACATGCATGAGTACCAGCTCGAACTCCAGGGCAGCAGCGACCAGACCGGCATCGTTGCCGTCTCCGGGACATTCGATCCGAATACCCCTCGCTTGAAGGCGACCATGAGCGAGGGCGAGTTGTCAGCGGCGATCCTCGATTTCCTTCCGTCCATGTTGTCGAAGAAGGCCGAGGAGATGGACCTCGAGGGCTTGATCAGCAATGTGAAGATCGACTGGGAAGGGGGGCTGGTTCCACGTGTACAGGTTGATCTGCGTGATGTGAGCCTGACCCTCTCCGACAGCCTCGACCTGCCGGACTTCTGGGCACGTTACTCCAACGAGCAGTATCAGAAATCGCCGGACCCGCCCAGGATGCATGTCAACACAGGCAGCATCCTTCTCGAGGGAACCACCCTGGAGTTCGAGAATCTCCAGGGGACGTTCACCAGCGTCAGTGACGAGAAGCTCGCAGAGATCCCGTTCATGCTGGACATGTCACTGAAGGACCTCCCCATCGAGCCGATGCTTGAAGGCGAAGGGTTTGACCAGGTATCCAGTTCATTTCCATTCACCCTTGAACTTCAAACCGATGACTTCACGCTCGGCGAAGGGGTGGATACGGCGGACATACCACTGATCGTTGCGCAGATTCTCGCCATGTTCAAGGTCCAGACATGCACTGTCAGCACCAGGATCAGGGCTGAGCGAGATGCCCCGGCTAATGGAATCGCAGGAACTCTCATGTACGAGGGAGCCCTCGCGATCAGGCGGGCTTCCGGTGCATACGTGGGCTTTCCGTATCCGCTCGCAGAGCTGGACGCCGATGTCGAGTTCAATGAGAGCACCGTGTTCGTGAGGAGCCTCGACGCCAGGGGCG